>JBFEYO010000001.1:0-50476 GCA_041562075.1 Sulfurimonadaceae bacterium
ATATTATCTGTAGATGCATAAAGTGATGTTGACCCTAGCAGTGCAACAAGGCTCATGCTTAGCATTGATTTTCTCATGCAATATTCCCTTCTGGTTTTATATGCTGAAATTCTAGGGGAGAGAGGTTACTTTAATGTTACTCCTATGTTACATTTTGGTTACATAAAAGCTGTTATATTAAAAAAATAAATTAGAAAAAAGTAGAAGGAGTATGGATAGGCCAAAGCCAAAAGGCTTTGGTTATAGTTTAAGAAGTTTTACGTCTTTAAATTTCAACAGTGAATTTTGATCTGCTGTAAATAGTTTCTTGGCGTTTAAATTTGCATCTGCGGTAGCAGTTTTTACAATCCCATTATAGAACTCAGGTGCAGTAACATCATCTTTAATATAGATACCACCTTCATCTGAAGCTGAATCCTTAACAATCACAAAGTTATTGATCTTAGCCTGAGTCATCGGTGTAGCACCTACAGAAGAGATCTCCATCCCAGCATGCGCAGCACTTGCCTGAGTAATGAATACACCATTAACAGTTCCAGAGTAACCTAGGTCTAGGTCAAGAGAGTCGTCTTGCGCATTAACAATCATTGCATTGGTCAAGTTAACAGTACCACCCCAAATCTCAATACCATCATCAGAAGAGTTTCCAACATAGATATTCTCAATTGTTGTTCCATTACCAATACCACACAGTGAAAGACCATTGATTTCAATGTTGTCACCGATCACTTTACCAGTATGAAGAATATGTACATTTTTGAGTGATCCAGAATTATCTGCAGTATCACCCGCACCAGCTACAGCATTACCGAAAGCAAAACGTGGCTCAGTTTGATCAACTTCATAATGTGGATCGTTTTGATTAGTCGGTGCAGCACCAAGAATAGTCACACCACCCCATTGACCTGTAGCACCTGAACCTGGAATTGCCAAGTCTAGTGCAGAGGTGAAATAGATCGGCTCTGCATCAGTTCCCTCAGCAATGATTTGTCCACCTTTTTCAACTACTAAATAATCACTACCAGATGTACCATATAGTACTGTACCTGCTGGGATTGTCAGTACTTCACCTGCATTAACATATACACGTCCATTGATATGATATTTATTTGTTTTAACCAGTGATTGTGTCGTCAAGTCGCCTGTAAGCGTTACTGTTGGTTTATTAGCATCATAAACTGAATAACCAATGTAGTCTGTTACTGTTGTACCTGAACCAGATACAAGCGTCGGTGAGTTAAAAAGTACATCCGTAAAAGATAAGGCTGCATCTTGACCAGCAGAAATTACTTTTTTAACGTTCAAGCCAGCATCTGTCCCTTGAGTAAGAACCTCACCATTAACAAATGTAGGTGCCGTTACATCATCTTTGATGTAGATCCCCCCCTCATCAGAACCAGCGACCTTACTAATCTTAAAGTTAGTGATCGTAGGTGTAGTCATTGGTGTTGCACCGACAGATGAGATTTCCATACCTGCATGTGCAATACCCACTTGTTGAATTTTAACATCTGTTACATTTCCAACATATCCTAAGTCAAGGTCAAGTGAATCATCTTGTGCATTAATGATAGTCAAACGAGTCATATCTACTGTACCACCCCAAACTTCAATACCATCATCTGAAGAGTTAATAACAGTAATATCTTCGATTACAGTCCCATTTCCAACACCACACAGTGAAAGACCATTGATCTCAATGTTATCACCTAGAACTTTACCTGTATTATAAATATTTACAAACTTTAAAGACCCTGAACTATCAGCAGCATCACCTGCAGCGGCAACTGCATTACCGAAAGCAAAACGTGGCTCAGTTTGATCAACTTCATAATGTGGGTCGTCTTGGTTAGTCGGTGCAGCACCAAGAATAGTCACACCACCCCATTGTCCCACGTCCGCACTAAGTGGATCAACAAGCGCTGTTCTAGAAGTAAAAATAATTGGTTCAGCCGCTGTACCATTCGCGATAATATCAGCACCTTTTTCAACGACTAAATAATCACTTCCTGTTTCACCGAATAGAACTGTTCCCGCAGGAATTGTCAATGTTTCGCCTGTTGCCACGAAAACTCTTCCTGAAATATGGTATTGTTTTGTTTTATCTAGTGTTTGTGTACTTAAATCACCTGTCAAAGTAATAATATCCGCAGGATTGGTTGCAAGACGCGGATGGCTAGCAATAGCAGAAGCATCATTCGCAACATGTACAGCCTCAATATCAGCTGCGCCTGAACCACCATAATAAACAGTTGTTGCCGTTGCCGGTGGTGGAGTTGTTGGTGGTGGAGTTGTAGTTGTAGTATCAGTGGTACCACCACCTCCTCCACCACATCCAGTAAGTGATAACATACCTGCTGCTAAAAGACTAAGAACGATTTTCTGATTCGCTTTCATTTGATAAAGCTCCCTTTTTGAATTGTTGACGACAGTCTAAAACAGTTACATTACCCAAGCGACACATGTGTATTACATTTGTGTAACATTTTTAAAGATCCTCTTCACTTGATAACATTTTGATTACAATAATTACAGACCAGTGTAACCTTCCTGCAACATAGCTCTCATATGATGTCAAGCATGAAACCATTGAATATTAATGATAGAAACGGGAGAAAATCATGAAGGCACTTATATTGATCATTGAAGATGACAACGACCTTCTAGAACTCCTGGAACACCGATTACAAAAAGAAGGGTATGAGACTCTGGGCTTTGTCAGTACCAAATATGTAAAGAATGTACTCGAAGAAGAAGCGATCGATCTGATCATTATGGACAGAAATCTTCCCGATATCGAAGGAAGCGAATACATTGCCCTTTTAAGAGACAAAGGAATGGATGTCCCGGTGATCTTTCTCTCGGCTAAGAACTCGCCAGCACATATTGAAGAAGGATTTTTGCGCGGCGGAGACGATTACGTGACCAAGCCCTTTGAGATCAAAGAGCTTCTTCTTCGTATCGAAGCCCTGCTTAGACGTACCAAAAAAGAGATGCAAAACAAGATTATCAGCTTTAAAGACATTGTACTCGATCTGAATCTCCGCAATGTCACTATCAAAGGCGAACCGGTCGAACTGACCAAACTGGAATTTGATCTTTTGCATATCTTTATACAGCATCAAAGTACCGTACTCAAACGGGACTTTCTTTTGGAGCATGTCTGGGGTAAGGGCAAGACGACTGAAGAGCGCACCGTCAATGTTGCCATCAAACGGCTCAAAGAGAAGATTGACAGCGATCCCGAACACTCCTACATCAAGACCATCCGCGGGGTGGGGTATACCATTCATTAATTGGTACGCTGCGGCGAGCATAGCTCCCCTTCGCTACGATGACTCTACGTCTGCTTCGGCAGCAGGCCCTCGGCGAGATGAACCCGCCTTGGGGACTCTTTGGCGAACACTTTCCTTTTAGTATCTATTGTGATTTACTTAATTATTCTTTTTTAACGCTGCGGCGAGCATAGCTCCCCTTCGCTACGATGACTCTACGTCTGCTTCGGCAGCAGGCCCTCACCCCAAGGGCACTTGTCCCTTCGGTCGGGCGCGCCGAGATGAACCCGCCTTGGGGACTCTTTGGCGAACTCTTTCCTTTTAGTATCTATTGTGACTTACTTGGTTATTTATTACCCATCCTTTTTACTTTTACACTTCAACCAGCTTGACACCATCATCCAGTAGATAAGCGATATAGCCTCTGACGGGTTGGGCTGTGATCTCTCTGACGGCTTTTTTATAAAAATTGACCTGCTTGAGATGGGATTGGGTATGACTCATGGCGGACTTATAGTCGATAATGACCCACTCATTTTCCCGTTGTACCAAGAGATCGATATAGCGCAGTTCTCCCTCGTAGGAGATCGCTTTCTCCTTGTGTACAGTTCCTTCTATCTGAACCTTCACCTGCGCATCCTGTACAAAATATTCCACCCGTCTGCGAATAGAAGAGATCTCCGCTTCACTCAAGGTCGCTCCGTATCGATTAAGCATACTGTGCATCGCCTGATCGATATATGCGTATTCAAAGGCCTCCATCATCTCCAACGTATAATGCAGGGCCAGGCCGAACTCAATGGCTCCGTGGTTTTCTTCTTCCTCTTTGGCAGCAGAGAGAAGGTCCGCTTGGGTACCGTAGTAAAAATCCCTAAAAGCTATTTTAGGCTTCAACTCCACCGCTGCTTGAGGCTTGGGAATCAGATCCAGACTACCGCAGACCTCTTCACTTAGACAAAGGTCCTCAAACTTGGAGTCTTTGGATTTATGAATGACAAACAGAGAGTCCTGTGCCCTGGTAAAGGCCACATACAGTGCATTGAGTTCATCCTCCTTAGAGAGTTGTTTCTCCTTATCCACCGCCCTTGCATACTGCTCATCCAAACTTGAACGCTTACTCATACGCAGGTAAAGGTTTTGCAGCTGTATCCCTTCATACTCATAAATAATCGGATTCTTGTCCGCTGACTTTTTCCCCAGCCTGTCCAGTACGATCACGTGCTCATACTCCAGACCCTTGGACTTATGTACCGTCAGTACGCGAACCCCGTTGAGCTCTTTTTGCGCCGCCGAAGCATCCAGACGTTCATACTCAAATAAAAAGGCCTCTATGTCCTTATAATTTGAGAGCTTCTCTATGAAACTGAAGATATTCATATCCCCGTCGTATAGACGGTATCGATGAATAAGCTTTTTCAGCTCACTGGCCAGATCAGGGGAATTGACATCGCAGGGCTTCAGTTTGCAAGGGGCTTGATTGATCAACGCAAAAAAGTTACGGGCATAGATCTCCTGATGGAAATAGCTGTATTTAAGGTATTCGATCAGGGCCTTGATGCTTTTTTGATTGATCAGCTTGGAGGTGGTCTCGGTAACCACTTCTATCCCCTCCTCTTTTAACAGCTCTTCCACCTTGGACCCGTCGGCATTGGTCGCTGTGAGCACGGCGATCTCGTTCAGGTCTGCTCCCTGCTCAATAAGAGATTTTAGGGTGCTTACCATCGTCTCAAGTACCTCATCATTGAAGATCACTTCCACATAACCCCTGGTCGCACCGGGCTTGACTTCCTGAGGAACATAACCCTTGATCTTATCGATAAAGACCCTGTTGACAAACTCGACCACCTCTTTTTCACTTCGGTAATTAGTACGCAATTGATCAACCTGCACCCCATAATGGTCCGTCACTGCATAAAAAAGCTCTTTCTTCCCTCCCCGGAAACGATAGATCGACTGTTTGACATCTCCCACCAGAAAGAGTGAGGATCGCTCTTTGGAGCCCATTCCCGACGTCATCTCATCGATCAGCGGACGCAGGATCTCAAACTGTATGGTCGAGGTATCCTGAAACTCATCCAGCAGCATATGGTTGATACTCGCATCCAGTCTAAAATATAAAAAGTCACTATTGATCCGGCCTTGATTACGCTCGTCCTTGAGAAGATAAAAGACCAGATAGGTGATATCATCAAAGGAGAGTTCGTCCTCCTCTTTTCCCACCCGTATCTTGGCTTCAATATAGGTATCCAAAAGCGAAAAGAGCTCTGAGAGAAAATGGGCCTCTTTGGCCTTCATATAATGACGTATTCCTTCCT
Source organism: Sulfurimonadaceae bacterium (assembly GCA_041562075.1). GTDB lineage: Bacteria > Campylobacterota > Campylobacteria > Campylobacterales > Sulfurimonadaceae. The sequence continues at coordinate 5,591 of JBFEYO010000001.1, forward strand.
TTATCTTGAACAACAACTCATCCATTTTCGGTTGAAAGTACTTTTTAAAATCCCAATACTCCAGCGTCTCTTTTTCAATCCAGCTTTTAGCGATCAGGGCTTCAATATCCTCCGCTTCCATGGCGGTACGGCCTCTGGGGCCGATTGCCGTGGCAAAGATCATCTCCTGAAGCTCTTTGAAATCCTGCATCACCTGCTGTTCATAAGGGATAAACTCCTCTGCCTCAAAACGAAGCTCTCCCATCTCATTCTTTTTGGCATACAGCTCATTTAGTAGAGAAAAGATGTCTGAGAGTCGTTTGGATGCTAACAAGGAGAGGGTCATCAACGCATCGTCCTTTCCCTGAATATTAACCAGTTTCAAGAACATGGCCATGACTTTTAGCTCATGCTGGGATTCAAAGGTGGAGAAGTTGGGCATCAGGCCCACATGCAAGGAAAACTTTCGCAGAATCTTGGCAAAAAACTTGTCCAGGGTCATCACCTTGGTATCTGAATTAAGTAGGGTCTTTAAGACCTCCGGGCGTTTAGCCAGAAGCTCTTCCTGGGTGCACTCCAACACTTTGGCTATCTCACCCAGTTCTCCCTTATGTTCCAGATCAATCAGCGTATTGACGATACGCTCTTGCATCTCATTAGCCGCCTTGTTGGTAAAGGTCAGTGCAAGGATCTTATCGGCCTTCTCTCCGGAGAATAGCAAAGAGAGATAACGTACGACTAGCGAAAAGGTCTTTCCGGATCCGGCCGAGGCCTCATAGGCATGTAGGTCTATAAACATCAATCCCTCCCGCACAGATGGGTATAAGGGCAATAAAGACACTCTTTAAGCTCATCTGTCTTTTCAAAATTGATTGTTGTCATCTGTGTCAATTCACGCAGGTGTCCTTTAAGAAGTTCCAACTTCGTCTCCAGAAGCTCCTCATAAACGATCTTTCCGTTCTTAAGGTCATAATAGCCACAGGCGTTGACCTCCCCCTCTTCCTGAGCCAAGAGATAATAAAACTCCAACTGAAAGTCCTTTGCTTTTTCCACTGTACGTACCGTATAACTGGGATAAGAACCTGATTTGTAATCCAACACCTCGATACCATTTAGGGTCCGATCAATCCGGTCAATATTACCGATCAGGCGAACCCCTTCCACCTCTTTGGAAAGAGACTTTTCACAAGCAATGACCTCCGCTTCTTTAAAACGCTCAATCTCATTGTCTATAAAACTTTCCAGGCGTTTAAGCCACATCTTCTGCAGGTATCTGTCCAAGACCGTATCGGCACTGTGGCTTCGTAGAGCCTTGGCAATCTGCGAGCCAAGCTCGCGTCTGTCCGTAAAGCGTCCCTGTGTTTCATAAACACTCTCAAGTGCTTTATGCAGTGCATTTCCGATCTCATGCTCCGCCGGTAGGTCCGTTTCGATCTGATGCTCTTGCAAACCGCTGACATAACGATGGTAATATCGTCGTTTACAGGATAGAAAATGTTTTAATCCTGTCGCTGAGAGGTTATGCCGGGTAAAATCATAAGCCTCTTCAATAACTTCCTCCTGCAGGGCTTCCTTCTCATGGATATTAAATAGCAGCTGAGCCCACTGGGACTCATCATAACTGTTTCTGGTCTCTATGCCCAGCTGGGTTAGAAATCGTGAGGGCACCGAATCGGTCGAACTCACATAAGCAATCGCCACCTCTTTGGCACGTAAAAAGAGATTGTTGTAATAAAGCTTTTGTAAGGACTCCCTGTCCATGGCCCCCGGTAACCCGGCCTTAATACGTGTGGCCGAATTTAAAAAAAGATCTTTTTCACTCTTGCGCGGTACCGTCCCCTCATTAAAATCCACCACGATTACACCGTCAAAACTGACCGATCGGGTCTCAAGGACCCCCATCACCGTGATCTTTCCTCCACGCACATCATCCACACTTTTCTGCTTAAGACGGTTCATAAACAGATGCAGAGCGGACTTGAGGCTACTCCCTTGTAACGTCGGCAGCAGTTTTTTAAAATAAAAAAGTTCTTCTTTGATGATCTTGATGACCGCCCTGTTGCTCTCTTTACTTATAAACGGTTCTAAGACTGCCTCAAAATCCACGTCCTCTACCCTTGCCTTGTACTTGGGCTGTAAGCCTTCAAGCAGCTCCACGCCTATACGATTAAGTCTATGACGATTTTGTACACTCTGCGTGTCGATATATTGGCTGACTGCTTCAAGAGACTGGATAAACACTGACTCGCTCAGGCTTTCTCCCATGGCAAAGTTAAAATTACACTTCTCATCAAAACGCTTCAGATGCCTAGAAAAGTTTTCATTAGGCAGTACAACCACGATCTTTTCAGCGTCTATCCCCTTATCGATAAACTCCTGAACCTTCTGCTTGATAAAGGCCACTTGTAAAATGCGCTGAGAAAAACTTTCACAGGATATCTTAGCCGAAGAGCGGACAGGAGAAGAGCCTTCTATACGCTTCGTACTTAAATTGATGATCTGATTTTTTTCCGGCAGAAGCTCTATTCCAAGCGCATATAATTTCTCCTGCATCTTCTGATTAAAAGCATTGGCATAAAACCGCAAACGCACAGGTACACACTCAGCGCACTCCTGCAAAAGTTTCAATTCAAAATTTGTCAGATACCCCTCAACTACCAGCAGTATCTCTTCTTGGGATCTGATATATGCCTCGTTTAAGGTGTAGTGTTTAGATAAGAAAATAGGATCGAGTATCTTCTTTTCATTACAAAGCTGCTCATACCTCTTATAGAGTTCACGTAGGATCTCAATATGCTCTTCATAATCCCCGTAAGTATCTGCCATATTCAACGCATCTATCTCCAACAGTTCACCGCTTAGTTCCTCAAAAAACCGAAAGATATAAGAGGAGTTTTGGGTAAAAGTGAAAAAGTTCCGCTCGATATTAAGTGCGGCAAAACCTTTAAAATCAGAAGCTTCCAACAGCAGAAGGGTCCGGGTATCATCATCGATACGCTTAAACCCCTCCACAAGCAGGGCCCGCTGTAAAAATTCCGACATGGTGATATAAGATGGAAGGAAAGTATTGTGTTGTTTTTCTTTAAGAATAGCTGCACGTATGGCACGTGAGCTTGGAAGGATTGTCATCTGCTATGCCCTTGAGGTCAAGGACAAAGGACTAGTGTTTTACTCGTCTCGCTTCATCCCAGAATTCATTGATCTGTAATTGTATCTTTTTAAGCCAATTATACAATAGAAAGATATTAATCCCAATGGCAATGAAGATGATGGAAGCCATCACATATATCCCATATTCCCCCATACCGTATCCGGCAGATACGATCAGATAAGACATCCCTACGATTGCCCATAATGCGATCGTCGGCAAAAAAAGCATCGCACCCCAGCATGAACTGATCTGCTCAAGCTTTCCGTTTTCCGAATAGAGTTTTCCGACATAAGCCGGCAATAACCAGCATGCACTGACTGCCAACGGTGGAAAAAGAACGGCTAACGCCGCATAAGAACGACCTGAAATACCCTTATTTCTATTTTTCTGTAGTTCAGAAAAGGTCTGTGCAAGCCAGTAAATACCATAAAGCCCAAAGCTCATTACCCATAGTCCGATGATTTTTTCAGGACTTCGTTTTGTTCCAATATACATTCTTGATTCCCCTAATTAAGAATTTTTCGATGAAAATCAAAAAAAATTATAATTAACCTTGGTAAACGAATGTAAAATAAGAAGCTGTTTTCTACTATGCGAGAAAAAGGGAGGGGCAGCGTTTTAAATAGGAGAGAGGGGGCTTAAAGAGTACTTGCCCCGTTTGCTGCATAATTTCGCATCGGTTTATCAAAACCGAACTCATAGACCGCTTTATCTGTCGTATCCGACTTCAGGTTCATATGACGAAAGTCGTCCCCTACACTGATTTTTGCAAGAATGTTCCAACGTCCCTTATGAGGTACCTTGATGTTCTCAAAACGATAAACACCGTTTTCAACATTTGGACGTTCAAGATGCTGCTTGTCCTCTTCGATGATCGGACGTGAAAGAATCACATCGATCTGCGCATCATTGATCGCCTGATCATTCATATCGGTCAATTTATAGGCGATAGTACTTCCTTGCTGGGAAACACCTTCACCCACATAACTCAATTTATACTTCTTATTAAAAATGATCCCGGCAACGATCACATCATTCGCATTCGCATCCAGGCTATGATAATCCTGCATCATATCCTGATCCTGCTGGACCGGCTGTAACAGTGCGACATAGACCGTCGCAGCACAGGCAATCATGATCAAAATAATTGATGTGATTACCCCTATTGGCCATTGTTTGCCATCACTCATGATTTCTCCTTTTTTTAAACGACTCATAGCCGAGTTTTATAACGGTTATCAATGAGATCGAAAAGAGCAAGGTGATCAAGACCTTATAAAAGTTCTTGTTTGTATCGCCTATCGCCGTATCCAATACAATACCCTTATGCTCTGCGATCTGTTCGACGATCTCTGCATACCCGTTAAACATTGCTACGGCATATTTATCTTTCTCTTCGACCTCCGGCGGTGCTTTGGCAGCAATAACCGGGATAACCCGTCCATTAAAGAAGGGCCAGATCGCCAGAGGGTCCATTATCTGCTTTCGGTCGAAAGTCTCATAAAGTGCCTTATCCTCGGCATAGATCTGAACCTGTTTGTTCTTCTCAACAAAGGAGAAAAGAATCGCAGGCTCTTGAAGGCTTGCGATCAACTCTCTTTGATGATCAATAATCGACTGGTTTGCGTCAAGTTCCTTGATCAAGCTCATATAGACATTGATACCGGTTTTTGCCGAGAGTTCCTCACCCATCGGCTCAACCTGCTCATTGAATGCTCTCTTTTTCACAACTTCATCGATGACAAGAAATTTTGCCTGCAGGGGTTGTATAAAAGACAGTATTGCAATGAGGGCTGCAAGCCCTCTGAAAATCTTCAAAAAAGATCCTTAACCAACATATAAATGGTCAGCTACGACAACCGCATAAATCGTGTACATCGCCATTGCGAATAGGCCAACTCCAACAATTACATCTAATCTCATTATTAGTCCTTCTTAGTATATGGCTTGTCTTTATGTAACACGACATGAGCCGCGTTATCAGCGCTTAGCATCTTAATGCTTTTGGCATCCTCGATATAATAATAATCTTGCGACACATCTTGTTGTACACCAACGGCAAGGAACACTAGTGTCCCTTCAACCGCCAATAACAAGACTGTAGCTATTAGCATACCTGTAATCCCGTGTAGTGCAAAAATACTTCTTTTTTCCATATCTTACTCCTACTCTTCTATTTCTTTATCGGTACCGTGTGCAACATAAGCAGACAGGGCTTCGATTTGAGGGATCGTCAACATCTCAGCAAATGCTGGCATCGTACCGATCTCACCTTTTTTCATACCGCTTCTAAGCAGGTTGTTCACTAAACATGAGTTATACCCTTTTAGACTTGGCGCGACACCCGAGTTACCCTGACCGATACAATCTTCACCTACACAGTTAGAAGAGTACCCTTCTACACCCGTAGTATCCGACTCCGGTTTATCACCATAACTCTTATACCCTTTTACACCTTCAGCAAGTGGTGCACCATGGCATGAAGAACAAGTACCTGCGAAGATATCTCTACCGGCAGTTGAACCTTCTTCATCCTTGAAACCTTTGCTGATATAAGTCGATACGATCTCAATCTCTTCATCAGAGATAAGTGCGCCTGAATTAGCATTGAAGAGTGCATATCTATCGATCATACCGCCTGCATAACCTAATTGATTAGAACCTTCACGAATCACTTTACCAACATAGTTCTTGCTCAGATGACGCGTTGTAAGGTCTTCAGCAGTCAATTGACCTGTCGCATAGTTCTCCTGACCGTTTCCGGAAGGACCGTGACAAGGAGCACATTGAACCTGAAAGATACCCTCACCCATCTTAAGCTTTTGCGTCTCAGTCATTGCATCAAACTTCTCTTTTAGTTTGGCATTTGCTTTAGCCGCATCTTCGTTATATTCTCCCAATTGAGAATACTCATTCAATGGGTAACCTAGCGTCATATACCACATACCCCAGATCATAAGCGCAATAATAGAAAGTGCCCATCCCATAGGTGCAAGGTTATTATACTCGCCGATACCGTCCCAGTTCTCATCTACCAGCTCACCGGTAGCTGTAGCATCTTTCATCTGCTTGACATATGACATAACAACGACAACAGAAATAACGATGATCGCTGCTGCACCGGCCATCGCCAGTAAGTTAACAATATCATCACCCATCATATCACCGACAACAGCGTATGTACCTGCTATCAGAATGATCATTAATGCGATACCGATAATCCATAAATTCTTCATTTATCTCTCCCTATCTCATTGGAGTCCCCGTTTGTCGGGTCCTCTTCTTTTTTTTCAACTAACTCATCTGAAATTTCATCATCTATAGCCATTCTTCCATATTTTTCATAGTCCCTGGTCCCTTTTTTCTGGGCGCGATAGAGATGGAAGATATATCCCCATAACATCACAGACAGAAAAACTGTCAGAACAAAATAACCATAGTGCGAGAATTCACCAAGAGTCATACTAAATCGCTTACTTCAGTGAATTCAAATATGCAATTAAAGCTACGATCTCAGGAATCTTACCTGCTGCGACCATATCTTTTACATCTTGGTTTTTCATCTCGGCAGCTACCAGTTTAGCGTCTGCCAGTGCCTCAGCACGCGCATCTTCAACTGTTGCAGCCAAAGGAACCTGAACCATTGAGCCGTCTAGCATCGGGATGTCTTTGTTATACGGTACATTAAACACCTTGTTCACAGTTACAGCTTCTGCCCATGCAGTATCTACATCTGCTTCATTTTTAAAGGTCCATGGATACCTTGGCATGATTGAACCTGGAACAACCGCTTCAGGATCCATCATATGATTCTCATGCCAATCTGTCGTACGGTAGTTACCTACACGCATAAGGTCCGGACCTGTACGCTTAGAACCCCAAAGGAATGGACGATCATACGCATACTCACCACTTAAAGAGTAAGCACCGTAACGATCTGTTTCAGATTTAAACGGACGAACAAGCTGAGAGTGACATGCATTACAGCTCTCTTTGATGTATACATGACGACCAGCAAGCTCAAGTGTCGTATACGGCTTAGTCCCGATAAGAGGACGAGACTGCTGAATAAAGTGTGGAATGATCATTACCAAACCGGCAAATGCGATTACCACGAATATACCTACGCCGAAAAAGAATGGGCGTTCTTCTAACCAATGAAACATATTATCTCCCTTTCCTTACGCTGCCATAGGCGAAGTGTTTTGAAGCTCACGTTCCTCAACAGGACGAGCTGACATTGTTTTGATGATGTTGTAGATAAAGATCGCAAAACCGACCAGGTACAAGATACCACCAACCGCACGGATAATGTAATACACATGAAGCGCATTTACAGAGTCGATGAAGGAGTAAGCAAGGTTACCGAACTCATCAACTGCACGCCACATCATACCCTGCGTGATACCCGCAATCCACATAGACGTAAAGTAAAGAATAACACCCAGTGTCTGTAACCAGAACTGCGTATTCATCAATGATTTAGAATAAATTTCACGCTTGAAAACACGTGGCGCCATATGATACAGTGAAGCCATAACAATGAATCCTACCCAACCAAGGGCACCATCGTGTACGTGTCCGACAATCCATTCAGTAAAGTGTGCAATTGCATTAACCGATTTAATAGACTGAATAGGACCTTCGATTGTCGAGAACATATAGAATGTTGATGACAAGATCATAAACTTGATCAATGGATTTGCTGCAACCTGTTTCCACTCACCTTTCATTGTAAGCAGTATGTTGATCGCAGAACCCCAAGATGGAAGGATCAAGATAACCGAGAAGATTGAACCCATCGTCTGCATCCAGTCTGGAACCGTAGAGTAGATAAGGTGGTGACCACCTGCCCATACATATACGAACATTAATGACCAGAAACCAAGTAAAGAGAGCTTATATGAATAAACTGCCTGACCAGACTCTTTTGGAAGGAAGTAGTAGATCATACCGACAAGAGGAACCGTTAAAACGAAACCAACCGCATTGTGACCGAACCACCATTGAACCATTGCTCCTGAAGTACCGGAATAAACAGAAACACCATTCATGATATCACCCGCACCTGCTACAAAGTACGTAGGGATAACCATATTGTTCATGATAAATAGCATCGCAACCGCAAGGAATGATGCCATGAAATACCACATTGATACATATAAGGTCTTCTCTCTACGGATACCAACAAGTCCGGCAATACCGACACCCCAGAAAACCCAGAAAAGTACGATAACGATATCAAGAGGCCATTCAAGCTCTGAGTATTCGTTCGATTGACCGATACCCAGGAAAAGGGTAACTACTGCAAGTAAGATTGCCAAGAAATACGTCCAGAAATGAAGTTTTCCAGCGACCATCAATAGTTTTGACTCAGCCATTGAGACTTTCAAAATACGTTGTCCTATGTAGTACCAACTCGCGAAAATACCACTGAGGGTAAATCCAAAAATAACCCCTGACGTGTGAATTGGTCTAATACGACTGAAATTTATATATTCAGTCATTGTGTCACCAAGAATATAGTTAAATTCCGGCCATGCCATTTGTAAGGCTAGAATTACACCTAGTAACATACCGATAAATCCGAATAACAGTGCAGACATCATAAACATCTTTGCGACTGTGTAGTCGTATTCTAATGGACGATTCTCCATATAAGCTCCCTTTTTGTTATTTAAACTAAAGCATTCTCATTCTTTAGCATCAAAGCTTAAGCTATATTACCACCTTTTCATAGTCTTTAACTTCCCATGTAGCGGTAAAACAGCCCAAATCAAGACGTATAATATCACATAATAATCATTATTAAGCTTAAAATTAAAATCTAGATAAGCTAAAGAAAGGTAGTTATTTTTTTTAAGAAAGTGATAAGTTTGTGATATATAATTAATTATAATCCGCATTTTCCGGTGCCGCATTTTCCGGTACCGCATTTCATCGAAGAATTTTCAATCGGGTGAAGATAGATATCATAGTTCACATAGGCCTTATAGAGCGTCCAGCCCCCATATAAGATTATAATCAAAGATGATACCTCGATCATGATGTGTCTAAAGCGGTTTTGCGAGATAAAACCGACCAAAAATCCCAGGCTGAACAGTGTCGGAATCGTCGATATTCCAAAGAGTAACATTACCCCGGCACCCAATACCATAGATTTTGTCGCAATTGCTGTAATCAGCATCGTATAGACCAGTCCACAGGGGAAAAAACCATTTAAAGCGCCCAAGGTAAAAAAACTCAGTTTACTTTTAGAATTCAGTTGTGAAAAGAATAGTTTTTTAAACCAGGCCGTTTGTGTAATAGGGTATTCAAGGTAAGAGATAAACTTCAAACGTCCTGAGAGTGAGAATCCCATCACGATCATCAACAGACCGGAGAAGCTGAACATAATCATACGCATCATCGGTGTTGCTTCCCACAATGAACCGAAAAAACCGAACAAGGCCCCAAGGAAAGTGTAGGTACTGATACGTCCAAGATTATAAAAAGCATGTCCTCTGGCCTGTGTTGACTTGGAAGTGCCTGCATCCATCTTTGCCGTCGTATAGGAGACGATAAATCCGCCGCACATACCGATGCAGTGTCCTAGGCTTCCGAAAAACCCAAAAGCAAGGATCGCTAACAGTTCTAAAGAGTTATGATCATAAAAGTTCAAGAAAGACCCTTTATCTGGACAAAGGTTAGACCCAAGGAGAGAGGCCTAAGGAGAATAGTTTAAGCTTTGAAGTCAACAGTGTAGCACTAGAGTGTTACAAGAGTGTTAATTCCCCCAAAACCGGGCATTATTACAACAGGCTATACGCTACTTATTCATCAAGGCTAAAAACTCGCCAAAGATATACGCCGACTCTTTAGGTCCCGGGCTTGCCTCCGGGTGATGCTGTACCGAAAATACATGACCGGATTTATATTTCAGTCCCTCAATCGTATTATCAAAGAGGTTCGTATGGGTCACATCTGCGACCTCGGTGATATTGTCCGGTACATTGTAGTTATGATTCTGTGCCGTGATCTCAACCATGCCCGTCTTCACGTTTTTAACCGGATGATTCCCCCCATGATGACCGAACTTCAACTTGAAAGTGTCATATCCATGGGAAATGGAGAGCAATTGATGTCCCAGACAGATACCGAACATCGGCACCTTTGCGGCAATCAGCTTCTTGATCTGTTCCTGTTCATTCTTCAACACAAGTGGATCTCCGGGACCATTGGATAAAAATACACCGTCGATCTCATTCGCTTCTATACGGGAGATCAGAGTATCCGCATCAAAATTATTAGGAATCACTTCCACATCCATACCTGCCTGTGTCAGCTCATTCAATATATTACGCTTGACACCGAAATCGATGGCAACGATCTTGGCCTTGGCCTGCGGAGCATCCTGGTATTTGAAGTGTGTTGCATCATAGGTTCCGTGAGGATGTTTATAAGCAGTTTTTGTACTGACCTCTTCGATATAGTTCACCTCTTCAATACGCGGTGAACTCTCCAGTACTTTTTTCAACTCTTCCTTGTCTGAGATCTCCGTAGAAGCGATCATCATCATCGCCCCTTCGCTTCGGATCATCTTCGTCAAAAAACGGGTATCAATATCACAAATACCCATCACACCCTGCTCTTTTAGGAAATTGCCCAGAGAGTCCGTACCTCGGAAATTAGAATAACGGTCCTGGTAGGTACGTACGATTACACCCTTGGCAAAGGCACCCTTGGACTCCATGTCCTCTTCATTCACACCCACATTCCCGATCTCAGGCATTGTAAAGGTCACAAACTGTCCAGCATAAGAGGGATCAGAAGTGATCTCCTGATACCCGCTCATAGAGGTGTTAAAGACGATCTCTCCGACCGAAGTCGTCTCAGCACCAAAACTTTCTGCCTCTAAATAGGTCCCGTTTTCAAGATAGATATAAACTTTTGCCATTACGCCATCCCTCTTTTGACCAGCTCTTCCCCGTAAAGCTTCTCAAAGAGAATATTATAATCATCCGTGCCCGGAATAATATCTCTTTTATAGGTCTTGATCTTCTCATATACGGCATCTTCGATCGCATCATTATCGGCGATAAACCCGGTGATCGCACCGTAGATGACATTTTTGATACGGATTTCGTCAATATCATAATGAATAAGATCTTCCTCATACAGCTCATCTAAAATCTTATGGGCGATATCCGAAAAACGGTCTTCATATGAAAGGATCACTCCGTACTCCGGTGCGATCTTCTTTTTGATCATGAAAAAGAGCTGGCGGTCATCGACATTTTGCTCGTCCATCGCATCTTCATTCTCTTCAAGGATATCGTGGACCTTCTCTTCAAGGGCCTTCTCTTTTTTAATCGACTCTTCAAGGATTTTACGTGCTTCATCTGCAACAGGCTCCAGGCCTCTGGTCATTGTAACAATACCACTCTTGTTTAACTCGATCGCAACCTTCTGGGCGATATGGGGAACGTGTTGCAGTTTTACCTTCATCGAAGCACCTTTTATCTTATAAATTTTGTGATTTTATCCTAAGTTAGGTAAAGAACTGCTTTTATCACACTTCGCTGCTTTGTACATACAACAAAACTTCGTATGATAATTCGATTTTTATCCTTTAAAAACGATAGGCTTTTATTCGCTCCTAGTATCGCTCATCAGACGGGTCATTTCCGATGCTTTGGCCGTTTCCATTTTCCCCAGGATCTTTGCCATCGTTTTTGGTTTTAGGGTACTGAGGATTTCTGAGGCCTCTTCGGGTTTGAGTTTAGAGAGTATATCCGCCGCAGCCTGAGCCTTCATCTTGGAATAGGTCTGGGCGACCTTGTTCATCTTCTGCTCTTTAAGATCTTTCAAAAGGGTCTGCATTTTTTGAAGCTTCTTCTCTACCTCGTCTTCGCGTGCTTTGAGGTCACTCTCTTGGGCATTCAGCCGCTGCTCTTTCTCATTCAGTTTGACCTCTTTGGTCTTTAGCAGCTCCTGGGTCGCTTCTTTAAGGGCGTTAAGGGCCTGCTCTTGTTCATCAATACGTTCGAGTTCCAGAATCAGCTCTTCTTTACGCTCTTCAAAGACCTTGGTACAGTCATACAGTTCGCTTTTCGCAAAAAGCTGCATACCCAATAAAAGTAATAAAACAAGCCTCAAATTGATTTCCTAACCTCTGTTATTAGTACGATTATAGCCGATAAGAGCCGCCTCATCCAGGTCTTTTGCCTCTTTGACTTTTCGTGCCTTGAGTACCTTCTCTACCTCAGTGGTTTCAAGATACTTGAATTTTTCGTACTCTATGTTAGCAGTTTTGAGCTGTTGCATTGCTTTGAGCAGGGCGTTTTGTGCCAGAGCCAGATTATGCTTATTAAAATTGATCTCATCTTGTACTCTGTGTTTCAACAACTGCATCTGTCGAAAGAGTGAAAAATCACCGGCACCGGGCATCTGCATCCCTCTAAGCTCACTGTATGCAGCGTCTATTTTTTCTTCGATGGTAGCAATGGTCTGATGACAGGACTGAACGGCTTTTTCCATCATATCCAAACGGTCTTTTTTGATTTTGACAAGGGAAGTGTATTGGGTCTTCAAGGCAGTAGCCTTGAAGCATATGAAAGGGAGAGATCAGTAAACACTTTATCTCCTTTGAGGAAATTATAGGATAATTGTATCGTTTCTATCCGGTGAAGTCGAGACCAGACCGATTTTTGTTTCGGTGACTTCTTCCAAGAACTTCAGATAAGTCTTGGCTGTCTCAGGAAGATCATCCCAACTGCGAACACCCTCTGTCTTATCCCATCCCGGGAAGCTTTTATAGATCGGTTTGGCATTTTCGATATCTGAAGGCATATAGTCGATCTCTTGTCCTTCATATTCATAAGCCACACACATCTTCACCTCTTCAAAACCATCCAAGACATCCAGTTTCATAATAGAGAGCTGATCACATCCATTAATACGTGAAGCGTGTTTACACGCTACCGCATCAAACCAGCCACAGCGGCGTGGACGGCCCGTAGTCGTACCGAACTCATGCCCCTGCTCACGTAGTTTGTCTCCATCCGTACCGAAATCTTCCGTCGGGAACGGTCCGTTTCCAACGCGGGTACAATAAGCCTTGACAATACCCGTGATGTTACCGATATCCTTAGGCGAGATACCAAGACCGGTACACGCACCTGCAGATATCGTCGATGAAGAGGTCACAAAGGGATAGGTACCGTGATCGATATCTAGCAGTGTTCCCTGGGCACCTTCAAGAAGCACTTTTTTACCCTCTTTCATCAGGTCCCACACCATCTTGGTCGTATTACAGATAAACGGTAAAAGTACTTTGGCATACTCGATCAGTTCAGCCTGAAGCTCTTCTTTTGTCGGTACGGCAATATCCATTGCCTTGAAAACTGCTTCATTTTGTGCAAAATGCTCCATGATATCTTCCGTCAGTTTCTCAACATCTTTAAGCTCACCCATACGGTGTCCTGAACGGGAGATCTTGTCTGCGTAAGACGGTCCGATCCCACGTCCTGTCGTACCGATCGCCTTGTCTCCGCGCATACGCTCTTTAGCCTGGTCGATAGCAATATGATAATTCAGGATCATATGAGCCGATTCTGATACAAACAGGCGCCCTTCAAGCTTCTCAAACTGTTTCATCTCTTTGATCAGTGCCTCAGGACAAACCACCACACCATTTCCGATGATGTTCAGTGCCGAAGGGTTCAAAATACCCGAGGGGATCAGGTGAAGAGCATATTTGACTCCGTCTACCCAGATCGTGTGACCGGCATTATGACCACCCTGATAACGTGCAACTGCGTCAAAATCCTGCGCCATAAGGTCAACAATCTTACCCTTACCTTCGTCACCCCACTGAATTCCAACAATTAATTCTGACTTCATTACTTTTTACCTTCTAGTTTTTCTATTATTTTATCTGTATACAGGGCAAACCCTACCGATGCCACTTCATCATTGACATATCTTCCGCCACGAGCGAAGACATCATTTTTCTCGATCATTCTGAAATAGAGCTCATCATAATAGAGCATTTTCGCGTAATACAGCGGTGCGATCACAAAATTATCATAATCGATATTCTGTGCCAGCTCTTTAATACGCTCCAGCTCCACCTTGATCACATCAGGTACCACCGAGATCACTCTGTCAATATCTTCAAGCTTTTCAAGGTAGATGATCTCTCTAAGCCACTCGACCTTGGTATCCAGAAGTTTTTGGATATTGATATGTCTAAAGTCTTCCAGATCAATGCCCAGTTCCTGAGAGATGATCTGAGGAATACGGATATTAGAAAGCTGAAGCAGCGGTTTGATCTCCAGGGCATTAACGATGTCAATCGCTGTCTGAAGTACCTGAGAAAGATTTTTCTGCCCGATAAACTCAGCCCCTATCTGGTAGATCTCCTTGGATGGATACATATAGATAGGTTGGATATAAAACCACTTTTGATGACTTGTATTACGCCCAAGACGCTTATCCAGCAGACGTACCACATCGATCGTAGAGTCTGCACGAAGGGTAAGCTGATAGTTTTGCGTGTCATTCACACGAATAAGCTCTTTCTCATCGGCAATACTCATGTGTTGATGATAAGAGAACAGCGGTGTGATCAACTCTTCGTAATCAGCTTTGTAGAGTACATCCGAAGCGATCGCTTCGATCTCGCGCTTGATCTTGGCAGTCTTGCCAAAATAGAGTTTGGTCCCGGTCGGGATCTCGTGTTCAAGCATCATGCCTAGGCTTCCACTGCTTTGAAATAGACGTCATTGAAGATACGGTTTGCCGTACCGTCATACTCACGTCTACCCAGTTTTGCCAAAGCAAGCTCAACCGCATTAACAACCCAAGCGGATTCATAGGGCTTGATCAGTCCCATCTGATTGATACGGAAGATCTTGCCCTTAAGGTGATCCTGACCACCGGCCACATTCACATCATAATCTGATTTTAGAATGTTGCGGATTTCAGAAGCATGCTCATCATCGATCGTCGTCATTGACTTTGCCGGGCTTGCCGGATAGGAGTGTAATCCTATCGCTTCAAGAGCGCTTCGCGTCGCAACTGCCCGTGCAGCTGTCTGCTTATACAGCTTCTCCAGTCCACCCTGGGCATCGATCTCTTTTAGAATCGCATTCAGACCGATCGTCAATGTCGTCGCTGCAGTCCATGCCGTAGTGTTTTGGCGTTGTTTCTTGATCTCTGTTGCCAGATTAAGGTAGTACCCCTTGCCTGCACCGATCTTTTCAATCGCAGCATTACTAAGACCAAGAATGGCAAGTCCCGGAGGTAGCATCAATGCTTTTTGACTCCCTGCCAGTACGGCATCGATATTCGTCACATCGATCTTTTCCACACCCATTGCCGTAATACCGTCAGCAATGATCATCACTTCCGGACGTAGGTTCTTTACCGCTTGTGCGATCTCTTCGACCGGATGACGGAGTCCCCCTGCCGATTCAGAGATCTGCACCGCAATCGCATCGATCTGAGGGTTTGCTTCAAGGGCCTTAAGCACATCCTCTACCGAAGAAGGCGTGTCCCATTCATACTTAAGCTCGACATTTCCCAAGCCGTTGGCTTGAGCAATCTTTCCAAAACGCTCACCGAATTTTCCGGCATTGACATTTAAAAGCGTATCATGACAAAGATTAATCACCGCAGCTTCCATCGCGCCCGTACCGCTGGTAGCAAGCATTACCACCTCATCTGTATTAAAAAGCTTGAACAGCTCTTTACGTGTCTCTTCGAAAATTGCTTCAAACTCCGGTGTACGGTGGTGAAGTGTTGGTTCCGCCATCGCTAGACGAATTGACTCTGGAACAGGGGTCGGCCCCGGTGTAAACAGTAACATCTGTTTCCTTTGCATTAGATCTGTAGATTTAAAACAGAGGTCCAAAAACCCATTTTTTAAACATACGGGCGCAATTATAGCTAAAGCATTGTTAGACAATGATAAAGCCTCTTATCTTTTCATATTTAACATGTGTTACCAAAATTTAACCCTTCCTCTGCTATCCTATCATTCGTAATCACAGCAAGGACTCTTATGACACTTTACGAAGCGACGATTTTAGGTATTGTCGAAGGTATTACCGAATATCTTCCCGTCTCCTCAACTGCACATATCGCACTGGCATCTCAAATGATGGGAATTCCCCAAGACAACTTCATGAATGCCTTTAATATCATTATACAGATCGCCCCTATTTTTTCAGTCATGATCATCTATTACGAGACCCTCTTTCAAAGCATTGATATCTGGAAGAAACTGATCGCTTCATTTATCCCAACAGGGGCCATAGGCTTTTTGTTTCACAAGCAGATCGAGCAGATGTTCTCTGCAAACAGCATCGTTTTATGGATGATTGCGACGGGTATCTTCTTTTTGATCATCGAGTTTTTATATTCCAAGAGATCCCATTCTACTGAGGAGCTGGAAAATGTGAGCTATAAACAGGCAATACTGATTGGCTTTATTCAGGCCTTTTCTCTTATCCCCGGAGTTTCCCGCTCCGGAAGTACGATTCTTGGTGGCATGATGCTTGGTCTAAAACGTGAAACGGCGATGAGTTTCTCATTTTTATTGGCCATACCTACGATGAGTGCCGCTTCGGGATATACCCTTTTAAAAGAGTATGCCAACTTCTCCTTTGACGGTATTTCTCTTATTCTTATCGGTTTTGTCGTCTCCTTTTTGGTCGGATGGGCAGCGGTCAAAGGCTTTTTAGCCCTTGTCGCCAAATACAACTTTACGCCATTTGGAATCTATCTGATTGCTTCTGGTGTACTATTTGGCCTATTTGGAGTAGAACTTCAAGGCTGACTTTCAAATTGTCAGCATGATTACGCAGATGACGCTGATTTTAAATCATCAGATAGATCCGTTTAATTATGCTGACGACTTTCTTATTCTCTTTTTTAACATCAGCCTGATGAATCCATGAAATCATGCTGACTTCTACCCTGGTTTGATGCGGCTTCGCCTGACGTGTGTTCCAAACCGTTTCAAAGTTTGGAATAAACTTTTTTGCTAACGCAAAAACCGCTTTCGCTAGTTCATTTGCGGCTTCGCCTGAAACTTTTCACTTCGTGAAACCGCCATACGGCTAGTTTTGGAATTAAAATTGCTTATTAATTTGTGTGGGGAAACTGACACAAAGGAACAACCATGCCATTGAAAACACTTCACACCATTGAGCGCATCTTCCAATCACTCGACTCACTATTATACGCGTTCAGTAAAAAAGTACTCTAATTACGAACATTGTACTTCGGAACCATTCCGAAGTGCGGTGCCTCATAAATCACAAACTCAACTTATGCTATACTAATTCTTTCAAGCTATTCTAGGACTATAATTGATTCGCCTCTGGCTACTATTTATCTGCTCACTGCAACTACTCCATGCCTCACTTCTTTTAACCAACGACACGCTTCCAGCCAAAAATTTTAAATTATCATACTACTATGATATCAGCAATACACAAGACATCAATGATATTCAAAACATCTCCTTTGATAAAGAACTCGACAGCCAATTTGCACTGGGTTACCTGGATGGGACCAGCTGGTTTAAGATCGACCTGACAAACCAAAGCGAAACAGAGGATTTCATACTTTACTTTACTGAACCCTCAACGGAACGCTTCAATCTCTACACCAAAGAAGATGGAAAATGGAGTAAACAAGAACTCGGGTTTTTAACACCCATGGATGAACGGGAAATATATGATGCCAATCCGGTATTTCAACTCCATCTCAAACAGGGTCAGAGCAAGACCTACTACATCCAGTTCTACGCCAAGTTTTCCCATATTGGAGAGTTTCAGCTGTATGATCTAAAATCCTTTTTAACCCATGACAAGATGATCATGACGAATCTCTACCTGTTTTACTTTGGCGCCCTTTTGATGATCATCCTATTAAATGCCTTTTTATTCTTACGTCTGGGTGAGATTATCTATGCCTATTATGCAGCCTATGTCGGTTTTTTCTTTTTGTTTATTATCATTTTTGCAGGATTTGACATACTGGCAGGATTTGGAGAATGGCACTATCCATTACACTTTTCCGTACCAATGGTAATGTTCTTTTTAATTCTTTTTTCATCCCATTTTCTTGAACTCAAGCAGTATATGCCTCGGATAGATAATATCCTTAAAACGATGATCTTTGCTTATTTTATCTTTGCTATACTGATCTTTATCAGCGTTGATCCCTGGTATGAATATATGAATCATCTCAGCACCCTCGCCTTTATCATCCTTCTATGGGCATCAGTTTATATGTCGACGAAAGGCCATAAGGCCGCACAATATTATCTTGTCATTATGCTACCTAATATTATTTTTCTAGGCTTGATGGCCAATGTTTTTACCGGACAGATAGAGAATAACGATCTGAATCGTTACGGTTTTCTTTTTACCTCATTCTTTGAGATCAACTTTTTTGCACTCATACTCGCAAACCGCTTTTATGAGACAAAGGAACTGGCTAACCGCGATCCGTTGACCGGTCTATACAACCGACGTTATTTTGCCGGAATAGCCAATGACTTTGTACATAATGCGATCCGATATCAACACCCTTTGACACTCTTCATGATCGATATCGATGACTTTAAGGTGATCAATGACACTTACGGACATGATGTCGGCGATGACGTTATCATCAAACTCTCCCGTTTACTTAAAAAACATGCACGTGAGAGTGATATTATTGTTCGATTTGGAGGCGAAGAGTTCGTCATCCTTCTGCCGGAGACCTCCTTGCTTGAAGCCCAGACACTAGCTTCAAGGATTCTGCGTCAATTTTCCAGCGAAGGTTTTCAAATAGCAAACAAGGAACTTGAACTTACTATCAGTATTGGCTTGGCTGAGTTTAACAGACAACGGGATCATCATATTGAAGATCTAATCAAAAAAGCAGACCTTGGGCTTTACAAAGCCAAAGAAAGCGGTAAGAATCAGATCATTACCTTTGAACACCCCGTATCCTAACGTGATCTACGCTGATAGATACTATGCAGAATATATGCGGCATTATTCAATGCCTGGGAACGGTGTGACAATTTCGACTTTATCATGTCATCCAACTCCCCTAGGGTCTTATCAAACCCCAAAGGGATAAAACAAGGGTCATATCCAAATCCGCCTTCCCCTCTGGCCTCGGTGATCACTTCTCCGTACATCCATCCGTGAGTCGTATATTCCCCTTCCTTGCAGACGATGGCAATAGCCGCTGTATAATGTGCCGGTGAACGTTCCAGACCTTTGGCCTTCACCTCTTCCATCAACTTATTCAGGTTCTCCTTGTCACCGGCTTTCTCCCCGGCATAACGGGCCGAAAAAACACCGGGTTCACCATCCAGTCCTTCCACACTGATACCGCTGTCATCAGAAAGTACGATAAGTTCATCATCTCCCAAAGCGTCATACACTGCACGGGCCTTGATCAGAGCATTTCCCTTAAAGTCCGGCTTATCTTCAACGATCTCAAATGCCTCGATCAGATCACTGTAGGGCACCACCTCAAACTCGCTATACAGTTGTGTGATCTCACGTACCTTTCCCTTGTTCCCCGTCGCTAAAACCAGTTTCATGCATTTCCTTTGGCTGATACTATTTCTTCATTATGAATAAGACTTAAAAATAATGCTCAACATATAAATAGAGGTTTACTTAAATAAAATTCATTATAATTGCGTAATTTTAACGTAAATGTAGGGATGCATCACCCTTGGTCATCCTTACCATCGTTTATTTCAAGGAATTTCTGTATGTTTAAAAAGATTTGGTCCCTCTCTGCGATCCTTGCACTTCGTTTTCTTGGTCTCTTCCTCGTACTTCCAGTTCTCTCGGTTTATGCCATGGGGATGCAAGATGCAACTGCCTTATTGGTTGGAATTATTGTTGGAGGATATGCACTGACACAGGCAATCTTTCAAGTTCCTTTTGGAAGTATCAGTGACAAAATAGGACGTAAACCCACTCTTGTCTTTGGTCTTTTAATCTTCCTTGCCGGTTCCGTTCTTGCTGCAGTAAGTGAGTCTATCTGGACGCTGATGCTGGGACGTTTCCTGCAGGGTGCCGGTGCTATCGGTTCCGTTATTCCAGCAATGATCTCAGATCTGGTACCTGAAGAATCCCGCGGTAAGGCTATGGCGATGATGGGCGGTTCCATTGCACTGAGTTTCGCTCTGGCCATGGGTCTTGGTCCTGTACTTGGCGCTTCTTTTGGTGTCGCATCCCTCTTTTGGCTGACAGCTGCTTTTGCTTTTATCGCCATTATCCTTGTCTTTATCAAGGTTCCTACACCACCGCGTATCCATCATGTCTATCATGATAAAATCAAAACCAAGGACATCTTCAAAGACTCCAATCTTTTGGGAATGTTTATCATCAACGGGATGCAAAAAGGCCTCATGACCATCTCCTTTGTACTGATCCCGCTTATCATGACCTCTAAAATTGAAGAGGGCGGTTTTGCCTGGGAAAAATCCGAACTCTGGATGGTCTATCTTCCGGCCATGATCTTTGGACTGATCGCCATGGGACCTGCGGCAGTATTTGGTGAAAAACATAATAAAGCCAAACAGATCTTCCTTGTCTCTATCGTACTTTTTATCACCTCTTTCCTGCTCATGGGACTGAGTAACTCAGCAACGCTTTTTATCGTCGGTGTCGTTTCTTTCTTTATCGGTTTTAATATGATGGAGCCATTAGTGCAGTCACTTATTTCTAAATATGCCAAGGTTCACCAAAAGGGTACGGCTTTAGGGATATCGAATACCGCAGCCTATCTGATGACCTTTATCGGAGGTACCTTCGCGGGACTGATGCTTGATCATGCGGACCGTTCACTTCTTGGGCTATCCCTTGCCGGAGTAGGTCTATTATGGTTAATCTGGACAGCACTTCGCCTCTCCAACCCTATCCCTCATGCACATCTCTATGCTGCACAGGAGAGTGTTGATATGCAAAAACTTGAAGCCTTGGAGCATGATGCCATTGCCGAATGGTATCTTAATGAGACCGAAAAACTTGTCGTTGTTAAATATAAAAAAGATGCTATCAGTGAAGAGGATCTGCGAACTAAAATCATACATTAAGTCTTCTCTTATCCGAAAACAAATATCATAAAATTATCTTATAGGATATTTGTTTAGGACTTCCATGCGTAAAAGCCGTTTTGTCACCTTTTCCTTTATGTTGATCGTTTACTTCATCACGATGAGCCTATATTATCAACAAACCCACCATATTATTATCAATGAGACGGAGAAGAATATTGAGGATACTCTGCTTTCTCAACGGGCTCTGGCAAACCTTGTCAGCAAGGTTCAAAAACCTGAAATCTATAAGCTGAAGATAGATGGTGTCTTAGACCGGGACTATTTCTCTCCCGCCCTTCTTTCAAGCTCCTTCATCACTACCAAACTCAATGAGTATGCCAATGTCGAGCGCAAGAAGCTGGGAAGAGACCCCTTGCACTTCAAATATGCCTCACCTAATCCTACCAATCCTAAAAACATGGCAGATCTGTTTGAACTTAATATCTATCAAAAGTTTCAGTCTACTTCCATACGCACTTATAAAGAAGTCATTGTTCAAGACAATGAAGAGTATCTCTATTATGCTATCGCCGGGCAAATCATGGAAAAGCGCTGTCTTAGATGCCATGGAGATCCGGCAAAAGCACCTGGGGCCTTGGTTGATGCATACGGCACGGAGAACGGATTCGGTTATAAAACAGGAGAACTCTCTTCCATAATCTCTGTCAAAGTCCCCTTGGAAGGTATCTATAAGAAAAATGACGAACAGTTCTTCAAGATCGCAATGATTATTCTTTGTGCCTTTATCCTGCTCTATATCATTGCTGAGCTTTTCAACACCCGCATGGAGAAAAAAGAACGCGCCTTCCAAGAAGCCAAACTGCAACAAGAAGCCGATAAAATCCGAACTCAAGCACTTGAAAATTCCCTGGAGCATCTGTATGAACACGTCATCTCCTCCCAATTTGACATGAAAGGAAAACTGATCAATGTCAGCGATGCCCTTTGCCGTCTCTCCGGCTATAATAAAGAAGAATTAATCGGGCAGAACTTCTGTTACTTCAGACACCCCGATACTCCAGATTCCATCTTCCAAAGTATTTGGAAGACCCTCATCAAAGGTGGAAAGTGGACGGGAGAAGTCAAGAATATCTCCAAAACAGGTGAAGTATTCTGGGTAGAAACGGTCATTTCACCAATGAAAAACGAGCATAATATCACCTATGCCTTTGAAGCGGTGATGCGAGTTATTACGGAGAAAAAGGCCCTTTTGGAAGATATCAATATCGATCCTTTAACCTCACTGCTCAATCGTCGCAGCTTCGAAAAACATTACCTAAAAGAAAAGAATCGTGCCAAACGCGATCGTAAGTATTTCGCCCTGTTAATGATCGACATTGACCACTTTAAAGAATATAATGACCTATACGGCCATGTCAAAGGAGATGAAGCCCTCCAAAAAGTATCCCGCAATCTGCAGCGAAGCTTCCGTCGTTCTTCAGATCTGATCTTTCGTCTGGGGGGAGAAGAGTTTGCTGTACTCACTTCAGAAAAAGAGATAGAACGGGTTATTGAATCCGCCGAAAATGCCTGTGATAAACTGTCCCAGGAGTGTATCACGCATGAAAAAAATGATGAGCTAAAGTGTATGACAATCTCTATTGGTGTTGCTATCATCCCCCAAGACTCCAATCTAAGTCTTGAAGAGGTCTATCAAAAAAGTGATGAAGCCCTTTACCGGGCGAAACAAAACGGTAGAAACCGTGTCGAAGTTGTAGAGCTCTAAAAAATACTACAGGGCTAAAAGATTGATTACACGGGCTGTTTCACCCGCCTTTAATCCACCCTCGTCTTCCCCGGTCATCAAGAGAGCACATGCACCAAGCATATTCGTAAGGATCGCTGAAGACCCCACCTTTTTACCCTCAAAATCAATTTCATAGCGGCCATGGTTAAAAGAGAGATTACAAGGAGTAAATTCCGTCTTTTTCGCCCG
Source organism: Sulfurimonadaceae bacterium (assembly GCA_041562075.1). Taxonomy (GTDB): domain Bacteria; phylum Campylobacterota; class Campylobacteria; order Campylobacterales; family Sulfurimonadaceae. Next base: position 28,772 of record JBFEYO010000001.1, read on the forward strand.
CTTATTAAAGTCTTGTAACAGTGTCGCTTCAACTATCGGAAGCGCAGCATCAAGGGCCATCATGCGTCTAAGGATTGGAATAACATACAAGATGAACGTCACCGTTGAAGAAAAAGCGAATCCCGGTAATGCGACAATGAACTTATTCCCCTTTTGTGCCAACATCACATGCTGTCCCGGTTTAATACGCACTCCCTTGTAGATCACTTCTGCACCCAGGGCCGGGATGATATCTTTGACGAAATCGTAATCCCCTACACTCACGCCCCCTGTCGTCACAATAATATCCGCGCCCAACAAAGCATTTTCAAAGGCCTGAGTGATGGAAGCTCTGTCATCCTTAACGATTCCCAACTGTACAGCGGTACCTCCCGCCTGTTCAGCCAGTGCGGCAAGGGTATAGTTATTGGACGAACGTATCTGAGAGGCGTGGTGAGCATTCTCACCAAGATCCAATATCTCAGAACCTGTGGAGAGTACCGCTATCCGCGGTCGTACAAAGACGGCTGCCATGACGACGTTCAACGAAGCCATCACGCCGATCTCGGCATATCCCAGTTTCGTGCCCTTCTTGATCAGGACCTCACCCTCGTGGAAACTTTCACCTACCGGACGTACTGCAAAACCTTCTGGCACCTTCTCATTAATACGGATCACTCCATCCTCAAAAGTGACATTTTCAATCGGAATCAAAGTATCCGCACCCGCAGGCATCAAGGAACCGGTAAAGGTCTTGATACACACGCCCGGAGTAACAACTCCGATCTCTTCTGCCCCTGCAGGGTTATCGGCACTGGAAACTTGCAGTTCCCCTTTTTCCTGATCCGAAAAGATCAGTGCATAGCCATCCATGGCCGAAGTGGGATACATGGGAGAGTTCTCTTGGGCGACAATATCCTCTGCCAGTATATGCCCGAGAGCATCCGATAAAAAGACTCTTTCAACTGCTGTTGTACCTATCTCAACCTTTGCCAGCTGTTCTACGGACTCATTATATGAGATCATTCACACTTTCCTTTTTCATTATCCTGTCTATTTTGACCCGGAGATGTCCAAAAGACCACTTCCCTTGATCTGTGTCGAACGCTCCTTGGCATAAACACGCTGACCATCCTTGAGGTCATATTTCCATATAGGGGCACTGGCCTTGAAATCCTCAACAAATTCCTGAATCATCTCCAGAGCCACACGGCGTTTGGGCGAGAATACTGCCGCAATATAAGAAGATTGGTGTAAAGGAACATCACCTCGGGAGTGCGCCATCTTCAAAATAGCCCCAGCCTGCTTGGCCTTAAGCTGCCAGGCGTCATACCAGGAATTAAGAATCGGCTCATAGATATCAAAACTGAGGCCGCTGATACCATCCTCATCACGGATGGTACCGATGAAGGGGATAAAGGCACCGTAATTACTGTTGGCCTCTTCCTGGTACCAACGGGCAAGGGTCTCTTCTACGGGAACAGGACCATCATATAATTCTAACATCAACCACCACACACTGGAGGGAGTAATGAGACCTTATCCCCACTGTTCAAGGCTGTATTTAAATCCATGACCATCACATCATTAACGGCTACCGCACAGGTTTCTATCCAGGTTTTAAGTTCCGCGTCCTCACTTAAATGTTTTGCAACATCATTAAGCGTCTGCGCCTGCATCTTTATACTCTCTTTTTGTATCGGCCCTAAAAATTCGATAGTAATCATGACATCTCTCCATACACATCTATCTCGTATTGTAAATAATCGTGATTATATCCAAATTAGGCTCATACCTAGGTTAGACAGCCATATTGGATGCTTCAACACACAACAATTAAGGTTTTTTATGTTTTTTTTAGTATAATTCAATTAAAAAAAGTATCTGACGTGTCCAATTTACAAGAAGTCAAAACCGTTATTTTTGATAAAAACCTCAACCGTATCATCCAGTCCGATCCAATCTTTGAAGCCCTCTTTCAAAATATCTATACCCTGACGGCTCTTAATGCCTTTCTTGCACAAAACGCCATGCTCGATGAGGGCTTCTTACACAAATTGAAGATGAGTGGGAAAGAGTATCACCTCTGTTATCAGATGGCCGATTTAGATGAGACCTTTGAGTTTCGGTTCTTTTTGTTATCGGATTCCTGGTTCGTCGTCAATCCGACCGGTTGTTACGATCTATATGATCAACTTACCGGACTGATGACGGAAAAGAACATCCTCTCTACCCTGAAGCATGAGATCAAACGTACCATTCGCGATAAGAATGCCACCACCGCTCTTATTCTTGATGTCAAGCACCTTAAAAATATCAACGAGATGTTTGGATACCTCGCCGGTGATCATGTGTTGCAGGAGATTGCCCGTACGCTTAGAGAAAATACACGGGGTTCAGATGCCCTGGGGCGATTCAAAGGGGATAAGTATCTAATCCTCCTACATAACACGGATGCCCACGGCACCATGCAGTATGTCAAAAAATTTGAAAACGCACTGAGCAAAATCGATTTCAGTTTCAATGACTTTAATTTTGATGTGGAACTGAATTTCGGTGTCACGCTTACCAGTGAAGGTGATACGGTCCATACCCTCATTGACCGGGCAAGCAAAGCCCTCATCAAAGCAAAAAAAAGCAAGTCCTCCAATATCGAATACCTTTTGTAGTATAATCCTAGCCATAGTTTTATGCTCAAAGGCCATCAAGATGTCTGCCATGCTTCAAAAAATCATTACTGTTGTCTTTGATAAGAACATGAATATGCTTCTACGTTCAGACCCGGTCTTTGATTATCTTTTTCCCAAGATCACTACCCTCACCGACTTTCAGCACTTTTTAGATCAAAACAGTTTTCATGATGAAAACTTTTTGGCCCGCTTAAACGTCGAAGGTAGAGAACACCACATCTGCTACAAGGGATTTGATCTGCAGGAACAATATAAATTTGAGTTTTTTCTTCTGGATGAGGAGTGGACAATCATCCACCCTTCCGGACGCCACGACATTCATGACAGACTCACAGGGGTCCTGACACAAAAAAGTTTCCTGCCCATACTCGATCATGAGATCCACCGAAGCCAGCGGAACAAGGAGCCCTACACCCTTTTGCTCATTGATATCTCCCACCTCAAAGATATCAATGAGGCCTTTGGATACATTGCAGGAGATTCTCTTATCAAAGCCGTGGCTGGTCTTTTACAGCAACACTCCCGTGCGTCTGACATTCTTGGTCGTTATCATGGAGATAAGTTTTTGCTCCTTCTGAACAAAACCGATCGTGCCGGTGCCGTGCATTTCATCCAGAAGCTCAACACCCAGATCAATGAACTGACCATGCACTTTGGCGAAGTAAACCTGCAGGTTCAAGTCCGCTATGGTATGAGCGGGCATGATCACGAAGATACGGTTGACACCCTTCTTCAGGGAGTTACGGCCAGTCTCAAACAGACGAAGATCGACAATCCTGCTCAAATCATGGAGTTTTAAGATGACTCTATATCCCAACCCATTATAATGCCCCATGATTTTCGGAAAAATAGAGTATTTGAACCTGCTGCCCTTCCATGTCTTTATGAAGCGATATGCCAAGAGTGCTCAACAAGGCCAAAGTCTTCATTATAAACGCGGGGTTCCCTCAGCCATCAACAAAGCCTTCAAATACCGTCGTGTAAACGCTGCTTTTATCTCCAGTATTGCATCTGCGAAATGTCACTGTCTGGATCTGGGTATCATCTCCAAAAAGGAAGTAAAGTCTGTTTTACTTATTCCCGGAAATGACAAGTGCGATAAAGAATCCGCTACCTCCAATATGCTTGCACAGGTATTGGGCTTGCATGGAGAAGTTCTTATCGGCGATAAAGCCCTTAAATACTCCCTAAACCATCCCGAAGAAGGGTATGTCGATCTGGCTGAGACCTGGTATAAAGAGCATAAACTTCCTTTCGTTTTTGCCCGTTTATGCTATCACGGGAACCGTCAAAAATATCAAAAACTCTCTCGGGAGTTTTTAAAAAAGCAGTACAAAATCCCCTATTACATCCTTCAAGGAGCCAGTGCTAAAAGCGGTATAGATGCAGGGGATATTCTGGAATACCTCAAACTGATCGAATACCGTATAGATACCCGTGCTGCCGCTTCGTTAAAGCGTTTTTTACATCTCAGTCAAAAGGGCTTAAAAAGAAGCTGATTTAACATCCTGCTAAGAATATCTGAAATACAATAGAATACTATTATATACTATCCTTTTTTCGGAGCTTTCCATGCCAGAAACAACTGCACTCAATGCTGTCTGTTCCCAACTCTTACGTGCCGATGACTTAAAGATCTCTCCTGAACTGTATGAACAGATTTTAAACGATCATATCGTCAGCAAGATCTATATCAATAAACAAAATGTATCTATTAAGATCTATGCCACTGAGGCCCTCCACCTCTCTTGCATGACTCCGGTGTTACATGACTTCAGTTTTCGTATTATTGATGAAGTCACCTATGAAATACCTCAAAAACGCGGATCCGTATTTGTCAACCGTTTTAATCTTGATATCAAAGATCTGAAAAAATTCGAACATGCTCAAGAGAACATCGAAAAGATCATCAGTCTATCCCTCCTGGGACAAACCTTTGATCGATGCCGACTATATTCCCTTGTCTATCTTGAAAACTTTTCCCTGCGTCATATCAAATTCATACGTGCACTTATCGAATACCTTGATCAGGCAGTATTGACCTTCAATGATGCGACCATTATCCATACCTTGAACCACCATCACGAGATCACCAATCTTTTCTTGCAGTACTTTCTCACCAAGTTTGATCCTTCCATCAAACAACGCAGCAGTAAAATCAAGCAGATCAGTGAGGCGATCGAAGAACAGATCAAAGAGGTACCCAATATCCTCGAAGACAAGGTACTTAAACTCACCTACACGCTCTTGCAATCTCTACTGCGTACGAATTACTTCTTGGATCAAGACGGTATTGCACTGAAGATTCACACCGAACTCTTTGCAGAGCACCTTAAAGGCATTCAACCCAAATACGAGATTTTCGTATATCACCCTGAGTTCAGTGGTCTTCATCTACGCATGAGCCGCATTAGCCGCGGTGGTCTGCGCTGGAGTGAACGGCATGAGGATTACCGTACCGAGATCAAGTCCCTGATGATCACTCAAGAAGGTAAGAACTCTATCATCGTGCCCGACGGTGCCAAAGGTGGGTTCATCATCAGAAAGGATAAGAGTCAGATATCCAAAGCCTATTTTGAAGAGATCTATACCAAATTTATCAATAACCTTTTGGATATGGTGGATAATGTCGTGGATGGAAAGGTCGTCAAAGATAAAAAGATCATTGCCTATGATGAAGATGATACTTATTTTGTCGTCGCAGCGGACAAGGGTACTGCTAGTATGAGTGATGTCGCCAACAAGATCTCCATAGAACGGAACTTTTGGCTCAAAGATGCCTTCGCCTCAGGCGGTTCCAATGGATTTGGACATAAGGACCTTGGCATTACCGCCAAAGGTGCGATCATCTCTACACAGCGTTTCTTTATAGAAAAAGGTGTGGACTTTTATAAGGAACCTATTACCGTCGTTGGCCTTGGTTCCATGAACGGTGACGTATTTGGAAACGGCATGCTCGAATCCAAGGCCTTCAAACTGCTTGCCGCAATCTCTCACAAAGAGGTCTTTGTCGATCCTGATCCCATACCGAAATCTGCCTATGAAGAGCGTCGGCGACTTTTTGTAGCAAAAGACGGTTCCTGGTCTGCCTACGACAAAAAGCTCATCTCCAAAGGAGGAGGTGTTTTCCTGCGTTCGGAGAAATCCATTGAACTATCCGATGAGATAAAGAAAATGATCGGAACGACTAAAAACAGCTTAAGTGGAGAAGAGCTTGCCAAGAGCCTCCTGTGTATGAAAGTGGATATGCTCTTTAACGGTGGTGTCGGTACCTATGTGAAGAGTTCTGATGAAAGCAGTCTGGACATCGGAGACAAACAAAACGAAGCCGTACGGGTAGATGCCAATGAACTCAAAGCCTATTGTGTCTGTGAAGGGGGGAACCTGGGATTTACCCAAAGGGCCCGTATCGAATATGCCAATGAGGGGGGACGTATAAATCTGGACGGTATTGATAATTCCGCCGGTGTTAACATCTCTGATCATGAAGTCAATCTCAAGATACTTCTCAATGCGATTCAGGAGAAGGGTCTGTTAAATGATGAAGAGCGTAATACAACCCTTAGCAGTCTTACTGATCAGATTGTCAATATGGTCCTGTGGGATAACTATAATCAAAGTCTTGCCCTCTCCAGGGATGAGCAGCTTTCTCGTATCTATATCAAGGACTTTTTAGACACAATCAAGATCCTTGAACAGAACATTCCTGCCTTTAAACGTAGGGACTTTTACATCCCCAAAGATGAGAACATCAATGCCATGCTTAATGATGACGGTTCTATTGTCCGGCCTATTCTCGCGTCCATGCTCTCTTATGCCAAGATATTTATCAAAAACCTGCTGCTTGATTCCACCCTAGTCGATGAAAATTTCGCCCTTGGATACCTGCATAAATATTTTCCTAAGTCCTTTGTAGGCATCTATGAACATGAGATCTCCAACCACCCGCTCAAGCGCGAATTGATTGCCACGACCATTGCAGACAAGGTCATCAACTTTCAAGGGGTCAGCTTTATCTGTGATTTCGAACGTATCGGTGAAGAGAAATTTATCAATAAGATCAAATCCTACCTCATCTGTAATCAGCTCTTTGAGACAAATGATATACGCCATGAGATCTTTAGACAGGATTTCATCATGAAGAGTGAGGAACAATATGCCCTGCTCTCGGAGATGGAGCGCACCCTGATCTTCTCCGTCAAATGGATGATCAAATATCTCAATAAAAACCAGATCGATGCCAATCATATCCTCGAAAATCGACAGGCACTTTTTAGCATGCTTGATAAGATCAACGGTGAGCACCGTATCGAGATTATCCCGGGGAATGACACTTTTAACAGCTTTTTTGCCCATATCGAATATCTTCGCTTTGCCGTGGCCGCTATCACTATCAAAGAGTCCACTCAGCATAACTTTGAGGATGTGGCAACGCTTTTTTACATGATTATCAGTGAGTTTAAGATCATCGAGCTCATCTCTGCCCTGGACGATATACCGCTCTCCCTTGAAAGCGATCGCGTCCTGAAGCGGCAGATGTTACAGTTTATCGACTTTATCGTCGTGCACTACACGCACAAGATTCTTAGTTTTCAACGGGTTGATGAAAGCCCTGAAGATGCTTTTACTTCCTTTATCTCAAATGAGAATGAGAGTTTCGCAGGGACAAAAGAGCAGCTGGAAGCCTTTGTAAACTATGAAAACAGAGGGCTTAAAGAGATCACCGTAACAGTGAACCAGCTAATGGCGTCTGCTATTTGATAACGCCATACCCGCTTTGTTTTCCTTTACTTGATGTTCTTTAGCATTAATGTGCCTGAGAATGGCCCTCTTCAAATTTCTCATGGGTACGGGCAATCTCGGCACGGATCAGGTTAACACGGGCTTTTTGTGATTCAAGAGGCTCCGGAAGCACACAATATTCACCCTCAGTCAGTTCATCATTAAACAACTCTTCATCAAAGTTTTTGCCCAGATACTCTACGATGATACGCAAATCCCTCTCGGCATTTCCCAGACACGACGTCGCCCCGGGAGAAGGCGTCATATTAAAGAGGATCCCTGTTCCCGGATTAATCGATGCCTCTCCCAGCATCAGTTTTTGCTCATCCTTGTTCAGTACCTGAGGACGTACGCCTCCAAACCCCGAGGCATATCTAAACTCGTCGATCTTTAAAGAGGGCACAATTTTTCGAGCATCTCTTAAAAAAAGATATTTATTAAGGATCGGTACTTCAAAGAGGAAGTTCCTAAAGATATAGTTTCGAATATCACTCTCTTTAAGCAGTTTCCACAAGGCCGTCGCAATATGTCTGTCAAAACGCAGGGTCTTCCAAAAATCCATATAGGTACCGCTCTTATAACGCTCCAGTTTAGGCAGCACCAGGGCAGTCGGCCCAAAACGGGTATTTCCATCGGCCAGTACATCCGGATCTCCATGTAAGGCTGCAAAAGGGAGTTTCGGGTTTTGAATCATATATACCTTACCATTGAGCATCTTCTCATTGGTCATATAAAAACTTCCCGCGATCGGAAGACAGCCAAGGTTATGCCCATACCCCATCTCATGAGCGATATACAGACTGTGTGCCCCGGCATCCACCACGACAAAGTCCGCCGTATAGGTCTGCTCACCGCAATGTACGACATGTCGTCGTTCTCCATCTTTCTCGATCTTTGTCACCGGCGAATTAAAGAAAACATCCACCCGTTTTCCTTCTTGGCTTTTGGCATTCTCGATCAAGGATGCTGCCATCTTTCCAAAATCAACGGTGGTCCATTGACCTCTGGCACCGACACCGACCACAGGCTCAGAACGTTCATTCCCATTAGCGTCCAAGACCACCCGAGGTTCATACTCTTTTAACTTCTCCTTGTCCCATACCTCAAGGTAGGGAAAAAGCTTGGAGAACTCCTCAAAACGGTGAAGTAAGAACTCCACCTCCTTCTCACCTACACCAAGGGCCATCTTCTGATGGGAGAAAATGATCTCATCCTGATAATGATATTGTAGACAGTATTTCTCGACCATCTTTGCCGTACGCTTGGTGATTGCTGCTTTCTCCAGGGTATAGTTTGTCTCGATATCACCTACGTGGATCGTCTGAGAGTTGGAAGTGCCAGAACTGTTCAGTGTGGCGACATCTTCATACTTTTCTACCAGTCCGATCGACTCGATATTCGTATAACGCGCCAGCTCATACGCCAAAGCCGCACCCGATATACCGGCACCGACAATCAACACTTCATAATGGTTTTCTCTCATCTTTGTCCTTATAATTTATAATTTACACCAGCTCAAAAGTGAACAGTTATACTATTTAAGCAGATCAGGAAGCGGCTCGCCCAGATGAAATCCCTGAGCATAGGTCACACCCATCTTCTCAACCAGATCCAATACTTCTTGAGAATGGACAAACTCTGCAACCGTAGGGATATTAAGACGTTTAGCAAAATTCACTATAGACTCTGTAATCACTCGGTGATTTGGATTTTCAGGGAGATCCCGGATAAAAGCACCATCGATTTTCAAAGTCGATATAGGCAGATTGATAAGTTGCCCAAAGTTAGAACACTCTGCACCAAAATCATCAATTATAATCGAGCACCCTTTGTCATGCAATGTAAACAGACGCTCTTTTATCAACTCATTGTTCATGATACTCTTCTCCTCAAGTATCTCGATACCTATCTGCCGGGGGTCAACGCTGTACTTCTGGAACATTCCCTCCATAAACTCGATAAGATCCGGCTCTTGAAAATCCTGATCTGTCATATTCACCGTCAACTTCCCACTGAACTCTTTTGTCTTTTTGCAGGCACTTTCAAACATCACCTGAAAAATCGCATACATCTGACCACTGTTCTTAGCTGCTTCCAGAAATTCAAAAGGAGAGATGACTTTCCCCTCATGAAGCATACGTACCAGGCATTCATACTTGAGAACCTCTCCTGTCTCAATAGAGAAAATTGGCTGATAATAACTCACGATGCGATTAGTTTCCAAGGCATCACGAATCCGTTTGACCCAGATAGAGTTCGTCTTGATGGTTTTGATAATCTTGATGTCATCGGTATATTTTTTCGCTCTGTTTCGTCCAAGGGAGCGGGCCTCTTTAAGGGCAAACTCTGCCTTTTGGATCAGATTTCCTTCCTCATGCATCGCCAGGCCAAGGGTCACACTCAATCGATTTTCCACGCCTCCAAGCAAGAAACTCATCTCATTGATCTCTTTTTGTATGGCAAAGAGCTTCTCTTCACTGATCTCCTCACCTGAACTGAGAATACCGAAAGTATCCACTTCCAGATGAAACACCTCCATCTCTTCACCATACATGCTCTGTAAAAAACCGCCCATCTGCATTAATAGATCATCGCCGATCTCAAATCCCTGGGTTTCATTAATCATACTGAAACTGTCAATGTTTAACAACACAAGGTTTTTTGCCCCGTGGCTGTCCAGTCTTTCATTCAGTTTTTGACGATTGGGAAGTTTGGTCAAAGGATGGGTAGTCATCTGCTTGTACACATCTTCATACTTATGTTCCAATTCAAGCAAATGCGTATATTGGCGAATCGAAGAGCGTACTACCGTATAAAACTTATCAATGGAGAGTTCTGTCTTCTCCTTATAGTCCGTGATATCATAATGATCGATAATATCTCTTTCGGGGACCTCATCGGGCTGACCGGTCCGTACGACAAGCCGAATAAGCTTATTTCCAAGATCATTACGAATATAATTGATCAGATCCAAGCCCGCAGTTGATGTCTCCATGATCACATCTACCAAGGCCAAGGCAATGTCATCATGTTCATTTAATTTCTCTTTAGCTTCCTCTGCGCTCATGGCGTTAATAAGCTCAAGTCGGCGTCCATCGATCAGAACAGACTTCAAGGCATTCGCTGTAATATCATGAACGGAAGCCTCATCATCTATGACCAGGATCTTCCATGATTCCTTAGGAAGCGCTTTGTCTTCACGCTCCTGGGCAAACTCAAATAAATCGCTCATACAACAACACCTAGAATAAAATATACTTATAGAATAACAGTAAACATTTTAAAGGGGTATTAATCCCAGGGCGAAGAGGGTGCCCAAGAAGGATTATGCTTCAGGAAGGTTCTGTTTGTACTCCAGGAGTGCTTCAATTCGGTTCAGTGTCTCATCCTTGCCGATAATCGCCATGACCTCATCCAGTCCGGGTCCGGAAAGTTTTCCAAGGAGTGCGATACGCAGAGGCTGACCAATCTTTCCAAAACCCACCTCCATCTCGGTGATCGTCGTCTCCATTACATGATGGTAGTCCGTAGGAAGGTGAAGTTCTTCACTGGTCTCAAGCTGTTGCGCAAAACGTTTAAGCACGTCATCCGCATTCCCCTTAAACGCCTTTTTCATGGATTTTTCGTCATATGATTGAGGAGCATTCAGAATCTCCCTGATCAATTCTGCCATCTCCTTAAGGGTCTTTGCGCGTTCTTTGACTGCATCCAGGAGAATCTCTTTTTTATCATGACTTGTCAAGACGATCTCATAGGCGGCCAAAAGATCTGCCAAAGTCTCATTATTCATATTCTTGAGATAATGGGCATTAAGCCAATCCAGCTTCTCCGGGTTATAGATAGAAGCGGACTTGTTGATGTCTGAAGGGTCAAACAGTTCGAGCATCTCTTCCATAGAGAATATCTCTTGATCTCCATGGGACCATCCAAGACGTACCAAAAAGTTCAAGAGTGCTTCAGGGGTATAGCCCATCTCCTTGTACGCCATCACATCTGTCGCACCGTCACGCTTGGAAAGCTTTTTGCCATTGGAGTTGTGAATCATAGGCACATGATAAAACTTCGGAAGCTCAAATCCCAGAGCATTATAAACGACCATCTGTTTTGGTGTATTGGAGAGATGGTCATCTCCGCGTACCACCTCATTGATCCCCATCAATGCATCATCAATTGCCACGACAAAATTATACGTCGGCGTCATGTCTGAGCGGGCGATGATAAAGTCATCTAAAATATCCTCAGCCTGGAATGTCACCTTTCCCTTGATCCCGTCATCAATAATAATTGCACCGGTTTCAGGAGCTTTAATGCGAATCACCGGTTCAATACCTTCCGGAGGAGTTCCTGTAAAATCTCTGTACCGGTTATCATAACGCGGGCGCTCTTTATTGGCTGTTTGCTCTTCACGTAGAGCTTCAAGCTCCTCTTTAGACATATAACATTTATAGGCCTTACCCTCATCCAGAAGCTGGTTGATATACGTCTTATAGATTTCCATACGCTGGGACTGATAGGTGATCTCTCCATCATGTTTGAGCCCAACCCATTCGAAGGCATCAACAATCGCCTTTGCTGCTTCTTCATTATTACGACTCATATCCGTGTCTTCAATACGAAGGACAAACTTTCCTCCATTCTTTTTTGCCCATAGGTAAGAGAAGAGAGCGGTTCTTAGTCCACCAATGTGAAGATAGCCCGTAGGACTCGGTGCAAAACGTGTTACGATCATTATGTTTTCCTGATTTATAGTCTTGCAATTTTAGTCTATCCTTGGTTAAAAGATGGTAAAGTTTCCTACTTTAATTACACGGACATTATATGAGACTATTATTCACTTTTTTTCTGTTATGTGCAAGCCTTTTAGCTAATATTGTCGGAGGGATTGCCGTCAAAGTCGATGATGAAACGATTACCCTCTACGAGATTGAACAAGAGCGCGAAATTTCCCAGGAGAGTGTCAAACAGACCGTCGACAGACTGATCCGTGTCAAACTTGAACGAATCGAGGCCAAAAAACGTAATATCAATGTTACGAATCAGGAAGTTCTGGATGACCTTAAAAAGATGGCCGAGCAAAACAATCTGACCCTCCCCCAGTTGTATGAAGCCATGAGTTCGGTACGTCATCTTAGCGAATCACAGACCAAGGCAAAGACCAAGGAAAAACTACTCAAACAAAAACTCTTTAATGCCATTGCCATGTCTCAGATGGAAGAGCCGACTGAAGAAGAGATCCAGGAGTATTATCAACTGCATCTAAGCGAGTATCAGATGCCTAAAAGTATCGATACTGTCGTCTACAGTGCCGCTGATGAGCAGACACTCAAACTCAAGATTTCCAATCCCATGATGAATGCGCCGGGAGTCAGAACAGAAAACACACGCCTGGAGATGGCCAAGATCAATCCACGTCTGGCAAGCATATTGGTACAGACAGAAGATGGGAAGTTTAGTCCTATTCTCCCTCAAGCCGGGGGTTCAGGGCATATGGCCTTTTATGTTTTGCGTAAAAATGAGATCAATACTCCGCCTCTGGAGCTGATCCGATCCCAGGTGGAAAACAAGATCATGGAAGCCAACAGAGAACATATCCTTAACGATCATTTTCAACGTATGCGTGTCAATGCAGACATTAAAGTCCTTCGGCTCCCTGAGTAATCACTTCTCATAAACCGGCAAAAAGGCCGGATTGTCAACCACCTCACACTCAGCAACTACGATTTTATACTCACCCAAAGAAACCGAACTGCTTGCAGACACTAAAGCAGCCCCGGTACCCGAAAGTCTGGGTGAACTGACCGAGGCCGTCCCATCCTTGGATACGATTTTAAAACTACACCCATCTTTGAGAACATAAGGTGCACTCTCCCCCGCATACTTTGTATACTGCGATTCTTCCGTTCCCGAACACCCCAGAATAAGACCCAATAGCACACAGATATATAGACTGTTTCGAATCATCCTAAACTCCTTATAAGAGGCCTATTATAGATCATAACAACGATAAAGTAAACGGGAGTAAAAAAAGGCAGCAGCCAAGAATGGCTGCATCAAAGAAAAAGGAGACTATCCTTGATAGCGCTCCAGGTATTTGGTGTCGAAGTTATTGGAGATGAAGTCTTCATTCTCCATCATCTTCTTATGAAAGGCGATGGTCGTTTTAATACCGGTCACCTTGAACTCGCTTAACGCACGGTGCATCTTGGCAATCGCTTTGTCACGTGTCTCATCATGAATGATCAGTTTCCCGATCATAGAATCATAAATCGTCGGTACGATATAGCCCGCATGGGCATGGGAATCGATACGCACCCCATAACCGCCAGGAAGCATCCAGTCACCGATCTTGCCGGGACATGGAAGGAACTTCACCGGATCTTCCGCGGTGATACGGCACTCAATCGCGTGTCCACGAAGTTCTATCTCTTCTTGACTAGGAAGTTTTTCGCCTTCAGCCACACGGATCATCATCTCGATCAGGTCAATCCCCGAGACCATCTCAGAAACCGTATGTTCTACCTGAAGGCGGGTATTCATCTCCATAAAATAGAAATCAAGATTTGAATCCAGCAGGAACTCAAAGGTGCCCGCTCCCTCATACTTGATATACTTGGTCGCGCGAACCGCAGCATCCCACACCTTCTGACGAACCTCAGGAGTCAAGACTACCGCCGGTGACTCTTCGATCAGTTTTTGGTGACGACGTTGCATCGAACAGTCACGCTCACCTACATGGATCACATTCCCGTGGGAGTCGGCCATGATCTGTACTTCGATATGGCGAGGATCTTTAATGAACTTCTCCATATAGATCGTCCCGTCTCCAAAGGCTGTGATCGCTTCTGATTCCGCTGCCAAAAAGGCATTTTCAAGATAAGATTCGTCTTCTACCACGCGCATACCGCGTCCGCCGCCGCCCTGAGCAGCTTTCAGGATAACAGGATAACCAACGTCTTTGGCTCGTTTTTTGGCATCTTCAATATCATCAATAGCCCCGTCTGAACCCGGTACTACCGGTACATCTGCAGCGATCATGACATCTTTCGCCTTAGACTTGTCAGACATCAATTGCATGACTTCAACCGTCGGCCCGATGAACTTGATCTTATGATGGGTACAGATCTCTACAAAATGCTGGTTTTCAGACAAGAAACCGTAACCCGGGAAGATTGCATCACAATGGGTCACTTCCGCTGCCGCGATAACTGCAGGAATATTTAGATATGAAGAAGATGAAGGGCCGTCACCGATACAGATCGCTGCATCTGCTAATTCCAGATAATGAGCACCTCTGTCCGCGGCTGAATAAACGGCTACCGCTTCCTTGCCCATCTCTTTGATCGTACGGATCGCGCGAAGAGCAATCTCCCCGCGATTGGCCACTAAGATTCTTTTGATCTCAGCCATATTACATTTTCTCTACGACAAACAGTGGCATATCATATTCAACCGGCTTACCGTCATCCACAAGGATCTTAAGTATTTTACAGTCGAACTCGGCTTCAAGCTCATTCATAATCTTCATCGCTTCAAGAATTGCCAGAGGCTGACCTTTTTTCACTACGTCACCCTCTTTCACAAAGGCAGGAGAATCCGGAGACGGAGAAGCATAGAACGTCCCCACCATTGGAGATAAAATCTTATCACCTGCGATCTCTTCAACTGCGGCAGAAGCTGCTGCCGGTGCTGCACTTTCCGCTACCGGAGCTGCCACAGGCGCTACTGCTACGGGAGCCGCTGCCACTGCTGTAGCAATGGTCGCTTTTTCAAGCTCAATTGAGAAACCTTCTTTGTTAATCTTCAAAGAGCTGAGCGTACTGTCATCGAACTCTTTCATTAATGATTTTATCTGTTTCATATCCATCGGATTTTCTCTCCTAAAGCAAATTTTGTAAAAAATAGTGTGATATAATACCGAAAGAAAAATTAAGAAACAGTTATAATGAAATATATGCCAAACAGCAAGGAGTAGGAATGGGCTTAAAAGCAGATACATGGATACGTGAAGAAGCAGTCAAGAACGGGATGATCACACCCTTTTGCGAAGATCAGGTCGGAAAAGGTGTCGTCTCTTACGGACTAAGCTCTTACGGTTATGACATCCGTGTCAGCAACGAGTTCAAGATCTTTACAAACCTTAATTCGACTGTCGTCGATCCCAAACATTTTGATGATGCCAATGTCGTTGATTTCACCGGGGATGTCTGTATCGTTCCACCCAACTCCTTTGCTCTGGCACGTACCGTTGAATACTTTAAGATTCCCCGCGATGTCCTCGCAATCTGTCTGGGTAAATCGACCTATGCACGCTGCGGTATCATCGTGAATGTAACACCGTTTGAGCCGGAATTTGAGGGACATATCACTATTGAGATCTCCAACACCACTCCGCTTCCGGCAAAGATCTATGCCAACGAGGGGATTGCACAGGTCCTTTTCCTGCAGGGAGATGAAGTGTGTGAGACCTCTTACCGGGATAAAAGCGGTAAATATCAAGGACAAGAGGGGATCACTCTTCCTCGAATTCTGGATAAGCACTAAGCCTTGAAACACTCCCTCTCTGCTCCTTTTGGAGCTGTCATACTCGTCTTTTTTTCCGGCTTTTTATTCCCTTTGATCTTCAGTCTTTTGGATAAACTACTTAGAGAACTTCTTATCTCCCTTCCCCCGCTGCTGTTAACCATCCTAAGCTTTTCATGGCTCTTGCTGCTTTATTATTTCGGGATCAAGTTTTCCATCGACTATATTTCTGAGCACTTCGAGTTCACATCAGAACAGAGTCTGTTTACTTACAGCAACATCATCTTTGCGTCCTTGAACCTCTTCTCCTACAGTCTGATGATCTCCCCGTCGATCCTCTCTAACCTGCTTTGGGGTATGTTCTATCTCTGTATCATGGGATTTTTCTATTACTTGAGCAGCCGCAGGCTGCTGCAAAAGGCCTAAGAAGCCTCTTAAAACAGCTCCAAGACCTTCTCAGGCGGTCTTCCCAGTACAGCCTTGTCACCTTTGATCACAATCGGACGTTCGATCAATTTAGGGTTTTCCGCCATTGCCTGGATCAAAGCCTCTTCGTCTTCTACCGCTTTCAGGTTCAACTCTTTATAGATAGCCTCTTTTGTACGCATCAATTCACGTGCTTTCAATCCCAGTTTCTTCAAAATACCGCGGATAGTATCTGCATCCGGTGTCTCATCAAGATATTTGAATACCTCCATGTCTGCATTTTGTTCCTCCAGTATTCCCAATGTCTGTCGCGATTTCGTACAGCGCGGGTTATGCCAGATGGTATATTCACTCATCATTGCTCCTTTGTCAAATTTTTCATAATTATACTCAGATTCATGTTTTACGCGATGAAAGCCATCATATTTCCAGTCTATAAAATTATTTTTAGTTATATGGCGCTAATATAAGCCTATGTATAAAAATATCAAGTCATTTACCAAGATCGCCGAGTTTGGACGCAAGCTTCTTGCCCGCCCTTCACTGGAACTGGCCATACCGATGATCTCATCCTATGCCAAGGAACTTCTTGAAGCCGATCGCTGTTCCGTATTTATCTATGATAAAAAGAACAATATGCTCTGGACCGTACTGGCTGATGGCGTGGAGACCATTCGTATCTCCACTGAGGAAGGCATTGTCGGTGCAGCTTTCAGGGATAAAAAAGCACTGATTGTTAATGATCCTTATGCTGATCAACGTTTCTCTTCCAAGATTGATCACGAAACAGGCTATATCACTAAAAACATCATCGCCATTCCCATCATGAATGCTTTCAATGAACCTATCGGTGTCCTGCAGCTTCTGAATAAAAGCAGCGGAGATTTTGACAAGGAAGACAAACGTCTGCTAACCTTTTTCAACCACTACATCAGTGGATATGTAGAACTTTCGATCCTCTTTAGTGAAGAATCAGCCAAAGAATGAGACATGCGAAACTGATTGCTTCACTTCTGTTAGACTCCTTTAAAGACCTTCTGCCTATTATCTTGGTCATTGCCTTTTTTCAGATAGTCATTCTTCAGCAAATTCCTCAAAACCTCGGATCTATCATTCTTGGATTGATCATTGTCGCCATCGGTTTGGCCATCTTTATCCAGGGTCTGGAGATCGGTATTTTTCCCATTGGCGAGAATCTCGCTCATGAATTTGCGGCTAAAGGTTCGGTCTTCTGGCTACTTCTGTTTGCCTTTGCCATTGGTTTTTCCACGACCGTTGCCGAACCGGCGCTCATTGCCATCGCTAAAAAGGCCCAGGTGATCTCCTCCGGTAAGATCAATGCCGACACCCTTCGTCTCACCGTTGCATTCTCCGTCGGCCTCGCCATTGCCCTGGGCTCCTGGCGTATCATCACCGGTCATCCGATCCATCTGTATATCATTACGGGGTATGTCATTGTGGTACTCTTTACGTTTTTTGTACCCGTTGAAATTGTTGGGCTGGCCTATGATTCCGGCGGGGTGACGACCTCAACCGTCACCGTACCCCTCGTCGCCGCGCTGGGTGTCGGACTTGCTTCAAGTATTCGCGGTCGCAATCCGGTAATCGACGGCTTTGGACTGATTGCCTTTGCATCCCTGACACCCATGATCTTTGTACAAGCCTATGGACTCATCGTTTATAACCTTGACTTTACACCCCTTGATCCTCTGACCGAGATCACCGGTGTCATCCCCGAAGCTGCCATTGACAAGTTCTCAAGCATGAATCTCTTTTACGAGCTTATGAGTGTTATCAAGGACATCTTCCCTATTTTGGCGGTGATCTTCTTTTTCCAATACCTCATCATCAAGCAGCCATTGGCAGGGCTTCGCCGTATTTCCATAGGTATAGTCTTTGTCATCATTGGACTGTATGCCTTTATCGTAGGCCTTGAGATGGGTCTATTTCCCATCGGTGAGACCATGGCCCTGCAGCTTACTGCCCAGGATAATCTCTTTTATATTTATCTTTTTGGTTTCCTTATCGGCTTTTCGACGACCATGGCCGAACCGGCTCTGCTCGCAGTAGCCATCAAGGTGGAAGAGATCTCCCAGCAGCGTATTCGTCAGAGCATTCTGCGTCTTTCCGTTGCCTTTGGAGTCGCCATCGGTATCGCGCTCGGGGCTTATCGGATCGTACAGGGAGATGCCATCCACTACTATATCATCGTCGGCTATATCATCGTCATCATCCTGACCTTTTTTGCCCCCAAATATATCATCCCGATCGCCTATGATTCCGGCGGGGTGACGACCTCCACCGTCACCGTTCCCCTGGTCGCTGCCCTGGGCCTGGGACTGGCAACCCAGATCGAGGGCAGAAGTGCCCTCATCGACGGGTTTGGATTGATCGCTTTTGCCTCCCTCTTTCCGATGATCACGGTTATGGGTTATGGAGTCATCAGTCAATACCTGGCCTATTATGACAAGCAAAGAAAATCACAAACCAAAGGAGATCCATCATGAATTTCGCAACTGTTGTCGCCGTCGTATCTGAAGAGAACGAAGATACTGCCATCGATATCGCCCAAGCAAACGGCGCGGGAGGTGTTACTATTCTCAAAGGAAGAGGCCTAGGCCTGGGAGACAAAACCACCTTTTTAGGAATCTCGTATGAGCGTTCCGAGTCGGTGTTACTGTTTGTATTGGAAAAGCAGATCGCCTGCAGGGTTATCGAAGCGATGACCCAAGAGCTTGAGCTTGACAAATCAGGTAATGGACTGATTTTTTCCATGCCCATAGAAAATCTCTCCGGTATCCCGGAAAAACAGATCCGAAAATTTCAAGAGAACATACAATAAAAGATTCAATTACTCCGGGGTTGATGTAAATTGGATATAATAATCCAAATTTAAAACGAGCACAAAGGGTAGCAATGGCAGCAAAAGTCGATTCATATAAAAAAATAGCGGAATTTGGAAAACAACTACTTTCGGATACCTCATTAGACAATGCCCTTCTTCTCATCGCCGATCAAGCCAAAGACCTTGTCCATGCCGACCGCTGTTCCATCTTTATGTATGACAGCGAAGCCGATATGCTCTGGACCAAATTAGCTGACGGTATCGGTAAGATCGCCATCTCCAAAAGTTCAGGTATTGCGGGAGATACCTACATGAAGGGTGAACCGCAGGTCGTCAACAAGCCCTATGAAGATGACCGTTTCCTCGCCAATATCGACAAAAAAAGCGGGTATGAGACCAAAAACATGATCACCGTTCCCATCTTTGACTCACAGCGTACTGTTATCGGTCTGTTTCAGCTGCTAAACAAGGATGAGGGAGATTTTGAGGCCGAGGATCTGAAGGTTCTAACCTTCTTCGCCAATTACATCTCCGGAACCCTGGAACTCTCCTTTATGATGAAGGATGACTAACTCCCTCACATTGATGTAACTTTATCCCTTACACTCCTGCCATTCAGGCAGAAGTGCTTAAGAGGGCATATCTTATAAAAACTGTTTTTCAAACCAATAAGAGAAAATATACAAGCCCCATACATGCTGTTTAAAGCGTCCCTGTTTTCCCCGCTGTATATACTCTTCCAGAGTTTCAGGATAAAACAATCCATGCACGTCATTCATCCGCATAATGCGCTCTAACTCATTCTCCTGAATAAGCCATTCCAAGTAAGGTGATGAGAAACCCTTTTTCTTACGATTGATGATTGATTCGGGAAGATAGGGCTGTGCTATCTTCTTTAACAGGTCCTTCGTCCTGCCCTGGGCATAACGAAGCTTCGGATCAATCGAAAAGACCAGTTCCACAAGCTTATGATCCATAAAGGGTGTACGACCCTCGATCCCGTGAGCCATGGAGACCCGATCAAGTTTGCTTAAAAAATGCTCTGCCTGAAACTGCTTTAGATCCACGTAGGAATACCACTGGCTTTCATCTCCATTGCCGTAAGCCTCAAACCTATCCCGATATCCCTGCAGATAACTCATGGAAAAACCGTCTTTGACGTTTTGACGCATCAAACGGTTCTTCTGCATATCCGTAAACTTTTCTCCGCTCGTACGAAAAAGCACCTCCCCGTCAAAGACCCGTTTGTACCACTCCCACTCCCGGTTCATGGAAAAATTAGAGCGAAAGTACTTTTTCAACCAGTTCTTATGCTCCAATTGCGCGGCTTTTTGAACATCCAGGTACTCAAAATACTGCCTATATCCCAAAAAGAGTTCATCCGCACCCTCACCGGAGAGAACGACCTTGATGCCCTCTTGCTTGATACGTTTAAAAAGCATATACAAAGGCATGGCTGCAGGATCGTTGATCGGCTCATCCAAAGCCTGCATCACCCCCTCAAAATTCTCAAAGAATTCCGCTTTGTTAAGTTCGACATCGATGTTTTCCAGACCAAGATGAGATGCTACCTCCCGTGCATAGGGACGTTCATCATACTGCTTATATCCCTCATATCCTAATGAGAATGTCTTCAGCTTACCGCCTTTTTCTTGGATCATCGCCGCGATCAAAGAGCTGTCTACTCCGCCTGATAACAAAGAGGCGATCTCGACATCTCCCATCAGACGTTTTTGAATACTCTCCTGAATTGAACCCTTCAGCTGCTCAAGGGCTTCTTCTTGCGAAAATATGCTCAGCTTGCTCGGAAGCAGATCATAATAGGCTTTGATCTGCAGGTCTCCCCTTTGGAACAGGGCAAAATGACCCGATTCAAGCTTAGATATTCCCTGATAAAAGGTATGCGGCGGTGTAGGGGCTAAAAAGCTTAGAAAAGAGTGCAAGGCATCTCTGTTCAGCTCTTTTTTCTTCAAAAAAGGCACCAATGCCTTGATTTCCGAGGCAAAAATAAAAGCCTTATCATGATGCAGGTAATACAGGGGTTTCTTGCCCAGACGGTCCCTGAAAAGATGGAGCTTACCCCTCTCATAGATCGCTATGGCAAACATCCCTTCCAGATGATCTACAAAGGCCGGACCCCATTTCTGATAAGCTCTGAGCACGACCTCGGTATCACTCTGGGTCTCAAAGGGAATATCCAGAAGTTTTTGAAGCGTACGGAAATTATAGATCTCCCCGTTAAAACTGACGATCACCCCGTCGCGCACCATTGGTTGAACCGAGCGCTCATGCAGATCCACGATACTTAAACGGTTATGAGCAATAAAGAGTTCATCCTCTTCAATAATACCGCAGTAATCCGGCCCGCGATGAGACAGCAGTGCGACACAGCGACGTGCCTGGGCACTATCATACTCGCCGATAATACCAAAAATAGCACACATCTACACCTCCTCCTTTCTC
>JBFEYO010000002.1:0-50048 GCA_041562075.1 Sulfurimonadaceae bacterium
GATCGCTGCACCTACGCGAAGGCGACCGAAATCATCCTTATTTGCGTTCGGGTAAGCGACATTTTTCTTAACATCTTTTAGAGTAAATAGCCCTTTTAGGTTCCCGTCCTTATCAACTACAGGAAGTTTTTCGATCTTGTTCGCATGCATGATAGCCTTCGCATCCTCAAGACTTGCTCCATGTTCAATCGTCTTAAGCGGCATTGGCGTCATCAACTCTGAGACTTTTACCGTATCATCATTTTGAAAACGGATATCACGGTTAGTCATGATCCCCAAAAGCTTATCATGCTCGTCAATTACAGGTACACCCGTAATGCCTGCTCTTCCCATGACCTTGCGCGCTTCTGCAAGGCTCATTTCCGGATGAACATAGACAGGGTCGACGATAAGCCCGTTTTCACTTTTTTTAACCTTTTTGACCTGAGCCACCTGAGTATCAATATCCATATTTTTATGAATAATACCGATTCCCCCAAGATGGGCCATCGCGATTGCTGCTTCAAACTCGGTTACCGTGTCCATAGCAGCAGAGACCATTGGAATATTCAAGGTAATGTTTTTTGTCAATTTTGTCGTAATATCTACCTCTTTTGGTA
This sequence comes from Sulfurimonadaceae bacterium, assembly GCA_041562075.1. Taxonomy (GTDB): domain Bacteria; phylum Campylobacterota; class Campylobacteria; order Campylobacterales; family Sulfurimonadaceae. The sequence continues at coordinate 600 of JBFEYO010000002.1, forward strand.
GAACCTCTGAGTACTGTGGTACTAATAAAACATCTGCAAATGTCAATGCTCTTTTTTTAATATTCATTATTTATCTCCTTTAAGTGCTATTTCAAGGCCAAGTGCCCCGTCAAACAGTGTCTGTTCATCAAATGCCGGTGCGATTAACTGCAATCCGATCGGCATCCCGTTATCTGCCTCTGCCACCGGAAGGGATAAGGCAGGTAATCCCGCAAGGTTGATAGAGATGGTATACATATCCGATAGATACATCTGCATCGGCTCTTCCAACTCTCCGATTTTAGGTGCCGTAGTCGGTGAAACCGGTGATAGGATGAGATCTGCTGATTCAAACACCTTCTCAAAATCCTGCTTGATCAAACGACGTACCTTTTGTGCCTTTACATAATAAGCATCATAATATCCGCTGGAAAGGACAAAGTTTCCTAAGAGAATACGACGTTTTACCTCTTCACCAAAACCTTCCGAACGTGATTGCACAAAGGTCTCCTGAAGGTTTTCCCCCTGCTCACGGCTACCATACCGGATACCGTCATAGCGTGCCAGATTGGTAGAAGCCTCTGCCGTTGCCGTTACATAATAAGCTGAGATATCAAACTTGGCATCCAGAAGTTCTGCCTCAACGATCTCATGCCCTTGAGTTCTGAGGACCTCTATCGTATCCATATAGGCCTTTTTCACCGCTTCAGAGGCCTCGTTCACAAAATGTGGCAATACGGCAATACGAAGCTTACGCTCAGGCTGTAACTGTTCACTGACAGGTTTATATTCCATATCAACGGAAGTGGAATCTTTCTCATCATAACCGCAGATCATGTCATATAAAAGTGCCGCATCCTCGACATTTTGTGTCAATGGACCGATCTGATCAAGCGAGCTTGCATATGCCCCCAATCCATATCTTGACACACGCCCGTAAGTCGGCTTCATCCCTACAATACCGCAATAAGCAGCGGGTTGACGTATCGATCCCCCCGTATCTGATCCCAAGGCAGCGATCGCCTGGCCTGCTGCTACCGCAGCAGCGGAACCGCCGGAACTTCCACCGGGAACACATTCTCTATTGATAGGATTAAGGGTTTTTCCATAATAGGAACTCTCGGTCGTCGAACCCATCGCAAACTCATCCATGTTCGCGCGGCCAAAAGGAGCCAGGCCGGCTGAACGAAGTTTGGTGATGACGGTCGCATCATAGGGAGCAACATATCCCTGAAGGATCTTGGATGCCGCCGTCACAGACCAGCCCTTCACCTGGATATTGTCCTTAATCAATAAAGGGATCCCTTCACCGGACTCATCCATCCCGATATAAGCATTAAGCTCTTTATCCGCTGCTACCTTAGTTTTAAGCTCTTCTCTGAGGGCCTTGATCTCATCGGCCGAAAGTTGTAGTGCCTCTTTAAGGGTTATCACATACTCTCCTTTTTCTTTTTAATCGCAATTATCGCTAGAAATATAATCACAGCCAGTACCCCTACCGTCGCAAGAATGAACCAAAAGGGCACCGCCTCATTTAAGCTTGGCATTAGGCCATCACCGTTGTACAACGCGGGCACAGGGATTCTTCTGTAGCTGCTTTGAACTTCCAGCAACGCGGACATTTTGCCTCTTTTGCTTTTAGGATCTTGAACTGGTCTCCCTGTACTTCAAAACTTCCAAGTTCTTCCTTGGCATCACCAAACTCGACGGCGGATACCTGGAACCAATCTTCCGCATCTGCGCCCTTCAGCTTTTTGACGATTTCGCTATTGGTAGCAATTACCAGTTCCAAAGTATCTTTGATGGTCTTCTCTTTTTTCAGTCCGTCAATGATCACGGAGAACTGATCTCTCGCCTCGCTCATATATGGCTCGTCAAACAGTGAAGCCGGTGCATCTATGGATTCATAGACCATATCAAAAATATCTTCACCATCACCCTTAAGTACCGCCGGAAGCGAATCAAATATCTCATCCGCCGTATAGGTCAATACCGGTGCAAGCAGCATCAACAATGGTTTTAGGATAATTGCCATTGCAGACTGTGAAGCCCTACGGGTTTGTGAATCTTTAGCATCACAATAAAGGCTATCTTTAGTGACCGCCAGATAGATACCGGAGAGTTCATTAACAATAAAGTTGGTAATAACACTCATCCCCTGTACATAATTGTACTGTCCAAAAAGGTCATGGGCATCATCAAACACCGCACTCGCTTTGGAAACAATCCACTGATCCATCTCACCCAGTTCCTCATAGGAGAGCACCGTTTCCAGATCATCAATATTGGCCAGTAAGAACCTGAAAGTATTACGGATCTTTCGATACTGTTCTGCTGTTTGCTTGAGGATATCATCAGAGATCTTAAGATCGGACTGGTAATCTGACAGGGCAACCCACAGACGAAGGATCTCTGATCCATATTGCTTGATCACCTTGTCCGGAGCAATAACATTCCCCTTTGACTTAGACATCTTCTCGCCTTTTGCATCCACCGTAAACCCATGGGTCAAAAGCGTCTTATACGGTGCCATGTGCTCAACAGCCGCTGAGAGAAACAGTGAAGACTGGAACCAGCCTCTATGCTGATCCGATCCCTCTAAATAGAGATCTGCCTGATATTTCCCGGCATCATAATTGCGGCTTTTAAGAACCGAATTCCAGGTTGAACCCGAGTCAAACCATACATCCAGGATATCCCCGACTTTTTCAACCTCATCCGCCGTATAACCGGACCCCGGATAAAGCAGATGTTCCGTCGGTAAAGAGTACCAGGCATCTGATCCTTGCATCTCAAAGACCATCGCCGTATAGTTCAGAACCTTCTCATCCAGGATTACTTCACCGGTAGCCTTCACTCTGAAAAAGGCGATCGGCACTCCCCAGTCACGTTGACGGGAGATACACCAGTCCGGACGATTTTCCACCATAGAAGTCAGACGCTTTCGTCCTGTTTCCGGGTAGAAAGCCGTCTTATTCACTTCATCCATCGCGATCTCGCGAAGGGTTTTCTCTTCACCCTCAGGTGTTCCGTCTACGGAAATAAACCATTGACGGGTCGCTCTAAAGATCAACGGTGTATGCGAACGCCAGCAGTGAGGGTAGGAGTGCATAAACTTGGAGACCTTCAAGAGTCTGTCTCCCAAAAGTTCATTGATCTTCTCGTTACATTTGAAGATATGCTGTCCTACAAACTCCTCCGGATTCGGTAATAGCCTCTCACGTACTACTGTCTCATCATAACATCCCGTCTCATCTACAGGCATGACCACTTCAAGGTCATATTTCAATCCCACTCGGTAGTCATCCTCACCGTGTCCCGGAGCTGTATGTACACAACCCGTACCGTTTTCCATCATGACATGCTCGCCAAGAACGATTGTCGAGGCACGTCCGTTAAGCGGGTTGATTGCATGAAGCTTGTCAAAGACCGTCGCATCAAAAGTCTGCACGACCTTCCCCTTGACGACTTCTTGTTCGATCATCTGCTCATACAGTTTTTGCGCGACGATATACCCGTCTTCGGTTCGGACATACTTCTCTTCAGGATTTAAAGAGATACCTGTATTAGCCGGAAGGGTCCATGGCGTCGTTGTCCAGATGACCAGGGCTGCATCACCTTCAATGGAAGTGCGGACCTTTGCATCATCTGAAAGTTCAAAAGCGACATAGATGGAGAAGTCTTCTTTGTCCTCATATTCCACCTCAGCCTCGGCAAGAGCCGTACGCTCGGCCCATGACCAGAATACCGGCTTGGAACGTTCTGTCAAAAGCCCTTTTTTAGCCACATCACAAAGGGTACGGAAGATATTGGCCTCGAAACGGAAATCCATCGTCACATAAGGCTTATCCCAGTCTGCGATAATACCCAATTGCTTAAATTCCTCTTTCTGGATATCCACAAACTTCGTCGCATGCTCACGGCAAAGCTTACGGATTTCAGCTGTTTCTAGCTGCTCCTTTTTCGCCTTCCCCCCTAGTTTCTTCTCTACCTGCTGCTCGATCGGTAGCCCGTGACAGTCCCATCCTGGAGTAAAACGTACCGATTTACCGTTGAAATAGTTCTGCTTAACGATGATATCCTTCAGGATCTTGTTGAGGGCATGACCGATATGCGTATGACCATTCGCATAGGGAGGGCCATCATGCAAGGTAAAACTATCGGCACCTTCACGATTCTTTTTCATCTTTGCGTAAACATCTTTATCAAACCACGCTTTATAACGCGGCGCTTCATTATTAAGCAGATTTCCTCGCATCGGGAAAGCTGTATTTGGTAACAGAAGGGTATCTTTATAGTTCATAATTATCCTAAACCTACATTGTCTCTATTAAAAATTTTTGCATTATATCTATAAAGCAATTAAAAAGGGCTGATATTCAGACTATTCTCCATGCCAGCGAAACCTCCTCACACTCGGTAATGTTCACGTTTTTAGAAGTATGTTATACTTTTTGCCAGAATCAACAAGGATAGAATGTGGAAAAAATCGTATTATTTGTCGGCAGAAAGTTCCAATCCAACACCTACTTTCAACGTTATATCACCCGTGAAATTCATCAAAATCTTGGCGATATTGACACCTTCTATTTCTACCCCGAAAATGACAATGCACTCTTTTTGGACCTTGAAAAGCTGCTCAACAAAGAGGCTCAGCTTCTCATCATCTCCAGTAAATCCGCAGTCAGTGTGATTGGAAAACTATTGTGCACCATCACCTCTGATAATCAGATACTTAAAGAGAACATGCTCATCCCTTCCTCCACCTCTGTGTTTGAGGAGAACACCTATCTCTTACAATACAAAAAATGTGCTATTAATGTCATCATGGCCCAAGAGAACATAATCTTGCCGCAAATTCTTATCAAAAACGAGACCCGTTTTGCCGATGTACAGCTTTTTGATATAGATACAGAGACCGCCAATGCCCTTTTACTCCCTCTGGCTCAGACCTACGAAGTCAAACTCCATTTTTCTACCCTGGTGTCAGAATGGATACAACTCAATATTGAAAGTAAGAAATACGGAAACATCTCCCAGTTTATCTCCTCAGCCAAGTCTTTACTGACGAACAAACTGATTCCTGCCTCCAACATACCGGCCTTTCTCATCGAAAAACTTTCCCATGCCGGGAAGAAGGTCTCCCTTGCTGAGTCCTGTACCGGTGGATTAATTGCGTCTTATCTTACCAGTGAAAGCGGTTCATCGGCTATCTTCGACGGCTCTTTAGTCACCTATTCCAACCGTCTAAAGGCCAATTGGCTGGCAGTAGAAAACGCTACACTCGAGCGTGTCGGCGCAGTAAGCGAAGAGGTCGTTTTGGAGATGAGTGAAGGCTGTCTTAATGTCAGCGATGCCAATTATGCCCTCGCGGTAAGCGGCGTGGCAGGCCCCGATGGGGGAAGCGAAGACAAACCGGTAGGCACGGTTTATCTATGTGCCCGATCCCAGCAAAAAGTGATCACCAAACGGCTACAGCTTCAAGGTGACCGCAATTACATCCAGGAACAGTCTGCTCTCTACGCTATCAAGATGCTTATCAGCCTGGATAAAGAGCTCTTTTTCGGCTGATCAAAGCAGGTAATAGCTTTAATCAGTGTACTTAGAAACTTTTTTTAAAACTTTTTCAAAAAAGTCTTGACAAATCAGGTGCTTTTCTCTATAATTTCGGCCTCTTAAACGATGAACGTTTAGAGAAACATGTCTTGTTAGCTCAGCTGGTAGAGCATCTCACTTTTAATGAGGTGGCCCCAGGTTCGAATCCTGGACAGGACACCATGTTTTAACACACACTATGCGGTGGTAGTTCAGTTGGTTAGAATACCTGCCTGTCACGCAGGGGGTCGCGAGTTCGAGTCTCGTCCACCGCGCCATAGATGTTAAAACGGGCGTTTAGCTCAGTTGGTAGAGCGCTACCCTTACAAGGTAGATGTCACAAGTTCGAGTCTTGTAATGCCCACCATTCAATCACGAATGGGCGCTTAGCTCAGTTGGTAGAGCGCTACCCTTACAAGGTAGATGTCACTGGTTCGAGTCCAGTAGTGCCCACCATTTGTTTGACTGCTTGACCCTTTCGTCTAGTGGCCAAGGACACTATCACTTCATGGTAGGAACAGAGGTTCAAATCCTTTAGGGGTCGCCATTAAGTCATATTGTTAAACATTCAACGGAAAGTTATCTTTCTTCTACTATTTGCGGTGGTAGTTCAGTTGGTTAGAATACCTGCCTGTCACGCAGGGGGTCGCGAGTTCGAGTCTCGTCCACCGCGCCATCCTTTTTAATTTTCATCCTGACTTACGATAAGAACTATACTTCTTAGACAGACTTAAACAAATTTATACACAATTCTACAAGCATATCTCCCTAAGTTTCCATGACCTATAATAGTGCCCTATTCAAACCATCCCATGAGATCGGAGGCAAGATGTACCAACGTCTAACTATTATATTCGTCCTTGTGCAGATCATGTTTGCCCATGAGCCTAAGGTCATGAGTGCAGAAACCGTCTCAAAGACACCCTTTCCCGGACATGCGACCTATCTTCTATCTGATGCTGATACGACCCCCTCGGAAATTGCTGTTCTTGAATTGAGCCTTCCGCCCAAGACCTTTGGTGCCCCTGCGCATATACATACCAAAGAAGATGAACATTTTTATGTGCTGGAAGGAGAGGTAGATTTTCTCAATAATGAAGAAATCATCACTGTGGCTAAAGGGGGGTTGATCATTTTGCCAAGGGGAAACCTGCATGGCTTTTGGAATGGAAGCGACAAAAATGCCAAGCTTTTGCTCATCGTCTCTCCGGGGAAGTTTGCCTCATTTTTTGATCAGGTCGTTGCTACGATAAGAAAAGAAAATCCAAATGACCCAAAACGTGTTGGCGAGATCATTGCCCAAGAAGCAGCCAAGTTTGGTGTCTCGATCCATCCTGACAAAACTCCACCAAAGGCCCTGTCCCTGCTTCGTAAAAAATGACCCGGCGTCTATTTTTTACGGTAATGTGATATAAAGTAGTTGAAGGAGTGTTTGAGTGCTTTGTTGGTCAGATCAATAAAGTCTTTTGCCTCCTTATAACTCTCTTCTGCTTTCTCTTTTAGTCCGTCAAATTTCTCATCTGCTTCTTTATAAAGACGCTCCAGTTCTTTCGCACCGACATCAAACTGTTTTTTTGCCTCGGCACTTAGCTCTACACTGGTCTCTTTAAGCTCTGCCATCTCTTTTTCAAAACTTGCCAACTGCTTTTTCGCCTCGGCGATCATCTCGTCCTTTGTCATAACCCATCCTTTTTTATTTATTATAGGTTATATTAGATGGTGGTTTACTTAAGGACTATAGAATCCTCCAATTAACTATCAGAGGCAAGATTTCTTGTGAATTTAAGTCTTCTTTGCTACTATCGTTATATTTAAATTACATATGCTCAGGACAGTTCAATGACAAAACATATTCTCCCCGCTTCATTATTATCACTTATCTTATTAGGCTGTGGCGGTGGCACCCCCGAACCTTGGCAAAATGCCGGCTTTACAGAAGAACATACCAAAGACTACACCTGGCAGGAGTGGGAGGCAGTCAATGTCAAACCAAAGGATTACAAACGCTGGAAAGCAGCAGGTGTCAGCTCCCCCAAAGAAGCCTCCCAATGGATGCGTCTGGGAGCAAAAAAACCCACCCAGGCCTATGCATGGACCAAGATCGGTGTCAATACCCCAAGAGAAGCAGCCCAGTGGCGTCAAATCGGCTTATATGATCCTCTCAAGGTCAAAGCGTATATCAATGCCGGTGCCCTGACTGCCCAAGAGACCAAATCATGGCGGCAGATGGATGCCAACTCACCTGAAGAGATTCAAGCATGGACAAATGCCGGTGTCATGAGTGCAGATGAAGCAAGAAGATGGGAAGATGAAGGTTTCACGCTTCCAGAAATCATCAAATGGTCTGAAGCCGGTGTCAGCAGTGTCAAAGAGGCCCGTTCATGGATCCGTATCAAAGCTAAAAAGCCAAAACGGGTCAAAGAGTGGAAACAAGTCGGAATCGATACACCTGATGAAGCGTCCGAATGGATTAAATCAGGCATTCCTCTTGCGCGTATTGCTGCCGAATGGAAAGCCGGAGGTATAAGCCCCAAACAGGCCGGAGAATGGGCAAAGATCAACCAGCTTCGTTTTCCACTGATCAAAGAGTGGAGTAAACTTGGCTTTACTACACCATCACAGATCAAACCATGGGTAGATGCGGGAGCTGGCAAACCTGAGGATGTGCAGCAATGGCAAACCGCAGGTGTCAATACTGCCCAAGAAGTTTCAGCTTGGAACAAAGCGGGGATCAAAAGTGCTTCATACGCGAAGGCATGGAAACAATCAACCTATCACTCCCCCAAGAAAGCAATGCCTTGGTTGCAGGCCGGTGTCAAAACCCCAGATGAAATCTCTGCATGGCAAAAAATCGGTGCTAAAACACCTAAGCAGATTAAAGAGTGGACAAGTATAGGTGTGGATTCACCCGGCCTGGCAAGAGAGTGGCTGAAGTTTTCAACATCAAAAAAGAAGATCGCCAAATGGATCGAAGAGGGTTATATTCCCCAGGCACAGAAAAAAGCAACTACTGCGCCCGCCGATAAACAACAAGGAACAGAGCAATCCCAGGAAAAGAAGATCAATATCTCTACCGGAGCTCAAAACTAAAAGAACCTCTCTTTTAGTTACCTTCCTCTTTGACATCAGAGTCTAGTAAAACCGCTATCCATCTTGTCTCTTCTTTGACCTGAAGTGCCAATTTCATCATAATCGTTAATGGGATCGAAAGCAGCATCCCCACCGGACCAAAGACCCATCCCCAGAAGATCAAAGAGACAAAGACTACCAGTGTAGACAAGCCCAGACCCTGCCCCATATATTTTGGCTCAAGAACACTCCCTATAACAACATTGACGATGATGAAGACAAGGGAGACTTCCAATGCTCCCAAGAAACCAAGTTGAATCAGTCCTAAAAGAACCGCGGGGATCGCTGCAATAATCGAACCGATGTTGGGTACAAAATTCAATACAAAGGCCAGTACTCCCCATAACAATGCATAATCCAGCCCGATAAAGAGTAATGATACATAAACCAACAGCCCTGTAAAGAATGAGAAGACACTTTTTATAAGCATATACTGTTTGACATTCGCCAAAAACTCCGCGGCATGAGAAGAAGCATCAGCATGAATAGCTTTAAGCTTTTGCTTCATCACCGAGACTTCCAAAAGCATAAAGATGACCAACAACAAGATCATAAAACCGTTGGTCAGAGCCGAGCCAAAGCCTTTGACGATACCTGAAGCAAATTGTGCCATCTTGCTTGGATTGATAAGACCGGAGATACTCTCATTAGAAAGCTCGATACCCTTTGCATTTAGCAACACTAAAAGCTCTTTCAAGGCACTTTTTAGCTTGATCTCATACAGTGGAAGGTTTTGGGAAAAGTCATGAAGAGAGGTACTTACTAGCATTCCCAACAGGGTCATCACAATGACTAATGTGGCTACTACACCTAAAAAGGCAAGAGCACTATGCAAACCTTTATCCTGCAGCCATAACAAAATAGGAGAAGTCAAAATTGTAATAAAGATCGCCAAGAGGATAGGGATCACAATCGATTTTGCCATCATCAATCCCGCTAAAATAATGATCACTGCCGCCACACTGACAAGGGCATTTCTAGATACACACGGTTCGTTCATTTTTTATCCTACTAATGCTTTTTTCTGATTGCTTAACTGCTGTAGATAATTGGAGATGTTCATTAATGAAAAAGTGACCAAGAAGATCATCAAACCGGGAAAGACCCCGACCCACCACGCAATATCATTAACGGATTTTGCCGTACTTAAAATTGTTCCCCAGGAGATCTGAGGTGCCGTTACGCCTAGTCCCAAAAAGCTAAGACCCGATTCCGCCAATATAGCACCCCCAACCCCAAAGGTAAAAGAGACAAAATAGATCGGTGCTAAAATCGGTGCATAATATTTCAAAAGGATCTTCCATTTACTCACCTTGGCAATGTTGAGGATCTTGATAAAAGGAGCCGAGGTGATGGAAAAACTTTCCGAGCGGATCAAACGCCCCGTCGTCATCCAGCCGGTGATGGAGATAATAAAGATCAGGACAAATACGGAGGCATTGATATAAGAGATCAGTGCCAACAGCAAAAAGAAGGTAGGAAAGGTCAAAAACAGATCGACCATCACCACAAAGGCCTTATCTACCTGCCCTCGGATAAAACCGGCTGTTGCTCCCAATATAAGTCCCAAAAAGGAAGCAATAAATGCAGAACCCACTCCAATGAGCAGGGATATCTTGCCTCCTTGAATAATACGTGCCAAAAGATCACGTCCCAAACGATCCGTACCAAAAGGGTGTTCCAAAGAAGGGGCTAGAAGAATGGCTGATGCATCCAGATCATAGGCAGAGGTGCGATAGATAAAGTCTCCGAAGAAAGAGAAGATAAAAATAGCCGACAAAATGACTATACTGATATATGGTCTGTTCACTCGGCCCCTCTGTTTTTAGAAGAAGTATACCATGTTAAACTAAAGAAGCACAGACTTAAGGCTTACTGCTTAAGTCCTAATAATGTGTCCATCATCTGATCAACCGTAGTGATAACCTTTGCCGCCGCTCCATAAGCCGTCTGATACTTGATAAGGTTGACCATCTCTTCATCAATATTGACCTTGGAAATTGATTCATAACTTCCTAAAATCGCATTATATTTGGCAGTAACGGTATCATTACTGGTAATTGCAGCATTGGTACGGGTACCCACATCCGTCACGATCGCATCGTAATAGGTGTAAAGGCTCTCTTTGATACTCACCCCGTTGGCTTCAAAGCTCACATCCTCAAACTGCAGTTGTAGCATATCATTAGCCAGTTTGTTATCACCATCAACCGGAGCCTTGTTGGCCGTGATTAATGAAGGGTCCTCCCGAAGATGACTGGCAAGATTAATATTGGCAGCATCATCTCCGGCAAAGAAACGATTCAGACCAATTGCTCCGGCAAAATTCGTTCCTCCAGCAAGACCGTTTTCCTGATTATCTTCTATCCCAAAAGTATATCCTGGAAAACGTGATTCATCTATATCAACTGCCAGTGTCCCCGTATTCTTAACAGAATCATAAACATATTTAGCCGTCAAAACAGAGTTGATATCATTTGTGACATTGGCATCTGCATTATCATCTACAATAGCGTTTAACTGCCCGACTATACTGTTTACCGTACCGGGTGTCACAATATTTCCGAGCGCATCATACACCGTATCATCCATCACTGTCGTCGGCGTAATGTTAATCGTTCTTCGCGCCGTCTCGTTGCCATCAATATCATAGGCCACGACATCAAAGGTTCCCAGTTGAAAGTTGTAGTCGGAATCGATTAAACGGGCATTACTTCTCAAAGAAACCCCATCCGATTGCATCTGCTCCTGCGCACCCTGGGCGTAGAGATTATTGGTACTTTCGATCAGTCCCAAAGCAAAACCGTCTAACTGGTTGATAACTTCCTGCAGGGTCCCGTTTTCAAGATTGCCCTCGGCATCGAAACGACTCCCTCTAAGATCCAGGATCGCACCGACACGCCCTCCCTGTATCTCTTCATCCATCGGGACAAGTACACCGTCTTGACGTTCAAAAGAGAGTTTATAAAAACCATAAGGATTATCAGAATTTTCCACCTTGATCGGGTGGAAGGTCTTACCATCAACCACATTAAAACCGGCAATATTGATGGCATAATCACCGCCCTTCTCCAACAGTTCCCTGCTTACAGGCATATTGGATGAGAGGTTTCCTTCAAAAATAGTCGCGTCCACCAGCTGAGCCAATGCAATCTCTAGAACACCCCGTTGATCACGCAGATCATTTGCATGCTGTCCTTCGATCGCTTCAGTCTCGCTAATAGCAGCATTCAATTGTGCGATCTGCTCACCGATACGGTTAATCTCATCCACAGCTGTTTTAAGTTGATCATTCAGTGTCATCTGCAGATCCTGAATCTGTCCACGTGTTTCTGAGATATCTTTACTTAAAATCTGGGTCTGCTGCGCCAACGCAACCTTTACCGCCTGATTGTCCGGAGTAATCGAAAGGTCACCCCAAAGATTGAAATACTCCTGCATATCAAACTTGATACCGACATTTTCGATCTCAGGAAAATAGGTCGAAAGCTCTTCGAGTGTCTGGCGTGTAAAGTCGGTAAACTCCTTATTCTCACTCTCAGAACGGTAACGGCTGAATACAAACTCATCATGAATACGAACGATCTCTTTGACCTGTGTACCGTTTCCTTCTGCTCCCGGGATAACATCTCCCAGAGGCATCGTACTCTGTTGAACAACACGCTGTCGCGTATACCCTTCCGTTTCTGCATTAGAAATATTATGACCTGTCGTGTTAATACCTAATTGTGAGGCGGAAAGCCCGCTGTATCCGATATGAAGTCCATTAAATATCGATGCCATATTACGCTCTTATCTCCAGAAATGAAGCATTTTTGGACGTGGATTTTTGATACCCCTGCATCTCAGTAGGCACAAGGCGTTCAAGAAGAGTGTTATAAAATGAGGAGACGGAGAGAACCATCTTCGCATATTTTTTATTAACTTCTCTGAGTTTTGTCAATGCGGCTTTAAGGCTTTGCAGACATGTGTTTTCATCTTCATTAAGAAGTTTATCCAAGGCGATATCCGGATTATTCGTCATAAGCTTGGAGATCTCATGATCAATCATCGCCTTCTTATTTTCAAAACTCTGTATCATATCCTCTTTAATCTTGCGACGTTCAAACTGAGGTTCATGGTTGGCCAATTTAATATCTTCAATATCCTGTTCACTCATTTTGACCAACTCTTCCAAATCCTGGACTGCACTTTTAAGATGATACGATAACATGTCTTTTCTCCTTAGAGTATCTCGTCCGCTATCTTTTTAGCCAAAGCCTTGATATCGAGCTGATACTCTCCATTTTCAATTGAACTTTTCAACTGTTCAATCTTACTTGTGTCCCCCTGCTTATCCACAGTAGTAGGACGTTTAGAAGCCTCTTTTGCTTCACTCTCCTGGTACGTGTTCCTTATGGCCGCTGAGCCTACCTTGGAAATCATGTTAAATCCTTATTGACCTATGTTTAGTATATACTCTCAACATCGGCCAAAACGAAAAAAACTTTAATACATTTATGAATTTATCTCCCCTCAGTCAAATAATCAAATAACATCTGAGAAATTCCCATGCTTCCAGCACCCACTTTCGAGATCTCATCTCTGTACATAGAGTTGTATATCTTATCTCCCGGGTCCTTTCCAAACAGGGTGTTCTCATCCTTCATGGATGTATCCAAAAGCTGTTTGAGAATAATAGCTTCAAACTGATCCGTCTGCTTTTTTAATGCCACTTTGTCAAGTGTGTCATCGATCTTTGGTGTCTTGGCATTGGCCTGATATAACGCCATTGAATTATCGACTGTCATTAGATGATCTCCAGTTCAGCTTGGATGGCACCCGCTTTTTTCATACTCTCCAGGATGGAGATAATATCCTTTGGTGTTGCCCCCAATTTTTGCAAAGAGCGGGCGATATTGGCAACGGTGGAGCTTCCCTTTTTGGCCATCAGGCGGTTGTCTTCAAGCCCGATGACAATATTTTCATCCAGGTCCAGATTATTACCGGGACCGGCAATAGCGTCTTCCTCGATCTTGATCGTGATGTCTCCATGGGTGATAATCACCGGAGAGACCTCGATATTCACCCCCGCTACTATTGTACCTGTGCGTTCATTGATGATAATACGCTCCACAGGAATATAATCGATATCCAATTCCTGAACTTCAGCCAAGAATTCCACCATACTCCTGTTCTCTGGACATTTTAACTTCAGAGATTTAGGATCCAGAGCAACAGCAACTTGCATATGATAGATCGCATTAATCGCTTTTTGAAGATTAACCGCATTGGCAAAGCTGCTGTTCTTAAGACTTAGGGTCACATACTCCTGGTGATACAGATCTAGAGGGACTTCGCGCTCCACAATCCCGCCACCGTATACGATACCGGCTGTTGCATGGTTCAAAGAGCCACCCCCTCGCTCATTTTTCCCACCGATACTCAGTGAGCCCTGGGCCAAGGCATAGATCTTTCCATCCACCCCTTTAAGCGGGGTCATCAACAAGGTACCGCCTTCGATCGATTTGGCATCTCCAATCGCTGAGACTGTCACGTCCATCGTGTCACCCTGACGCGAAAAAGAGCTTAATGTCGCTGTCACTACGACAGCTGCCACATTCTTGGACTTGATATCATTGGGATCCATATCGATGTTCATCGCTTTGAGCATGTTGGCGATCGATTGAAGAGTAAAAACAGAGGTCGTTCCGTCGCCCGTCTTGTTTAAACCCACTACCAAAGAGTAACCGATCAATTGATTCTCGCGTACACCGACGACTTTGGTAACTTCCGACACCTTCGTGGCTTGTAACGATGCATATAATGCCAAACATATTAGAATAAATCTCATAGACTTCCCTGCCTCTGTATTATTAAATATACAAAAGCAAGAGATGTTCCACTTTTAGCAGCCTAAAAAGAAGAATGACATAATGTAGAAGCTTTAGGAAATGTGGTAGTGTGTCAGGCTGGTCTTACCGAACTTTTTTTGCTTTTTTCGTTCTAGTTTTCCGATCTTTTCGGGCAGTTTCAACGAACTCATATGCTCGATTGTCACCATCTCTATCATCTCCAGGGGGATAGACTCGATCATTGCTATCATTTTGTCATAAATCTCTTCCATTCCCTCCCGATAGGAGAATGGAGGATCAATATAAAAAAAAGCCTTTTCTTTTTTACGGGAGAGGTCTTTGATCACCTGCTCTATTGTCTCGAAACTATCTCCGTGGACAGCCATACAATTATCAGCACCCACCTTCTTGATATTACCGCTCAAGGTCTTGAAAGCAGCCTTGTCTTTTTCCATAAAATAGACAAAACCGGCCTCTCTGCTTAAGGCTTCCAGACCGATAGAACCCGAACCTGAAAAGACCTCGACAATATTGGCATCCATCACATCAAACTGAATCGTATTAAAATAGGATTCCTTGACAATCCCCTTGGAACTTCGAGTCGTCTCCAAGGAAGGCAGATCGATTTTGATCCCCTTGTATTTACCCGCTACGATCGTCGTGTGCAATTTACTCATAAAAGGCCTTTACCGCCTTTATCAGGTCTTGTTTATACTCCTGGGTCAAGCGCTCAATGCGCTCTTCCAACAGCCTAAAGTCCCGCTCTGCATGAGTACCTTCAATATCCGATTCCAATGACTGGATAGAGTGAATCTCATTGATTTTCTTATAGAACCCCTCAAGAGCCAGATAAAGCTGGGAACGGGAAAAGGGTTTTTTAATATCAGAATCCTCATCAGAGGAGATATAAAGCGCATGATGTGAGTCCATAATCTTTCTGTCTCGAAGCACCACATCACACTGCTTTAAAGAACTCAAATGTTCATCTAAAAAAAGTTCTAAACTACGTTGCAGCAGAGCCGATTCACATTGCACAGCAACCTTCATTTCCTTCTCCTTCTTTATTGTAGATAGTATTTTAAGCTATAGGCCAGATCCTCATCCAGATCCTCCAAACTTAATAACCAGTGTACATAGGCCCTGTCATTGTCCACAACTTCCTCGATATAGCTTCCCTTGTATTTTCCAAAAAGAAGTTTCTGAAGTAAAACAGGTTTAGAACTGATCTCAATCAATTCTGAAAGGGTAGCATACTCAAGCAAAGTACGATATAAAAGCATGGTATGCATAGCATCACTCAAGGCCCGATGAGCATTCAGATCTATCCCCAGGCTTTGCGCCGTTTTCTCCTCTTCCTTGTATAATCCCAGTTCATACCGTAAGTACTGCAAAGAGAACTGTTCGCATTCAGGTATCAAAGCCTTTGTACAGCGCAGGGTATCAATAAGCTCGCCCGGCACTATTAACCCCTCTTTCGCCAACATCTCCACATCAAAATTGACATTATGTGCAATGAAGATCTGCTCAGCCTTATTGTTTTCCTGTAACACTTTAAAAGCATCTGTTTCAGCACAGACGGGCATTTCTTTGAGCATCTCATTGGTGATATGGTGCAGGCTCATCGCCTCCGTAGATATCTTTTTAGGCGGTTTGCACAAGGAACTATAGGCATTCATATTTTCACCTGAGTCCAAAATAAAACCAATCTCACAGATCCTGTCTGCAATCTCCAGACCACTGGTTTCCACATCCAGAAAAAGCAGTTTAGACATCCTTGAGCACCTTCAGCTTTTTACAAAAAGGAATACCAAGACTGAAACTTGCACCTCCCAAAGCCATCACAAGCAGATACAAAGATACGCCGTTAAAAGAAGTAAGCGGAGGAAGTTCCCCTGTTACAAGGTTCCAAAGACCGATAAAAAGCACCCAGAACAGCACAATAAGCCATACCGTGACAAAGAGCCACCTTCGCCACAAGGGAAGGACATCTGAAAGTAGTACCTTCTCTATCGGCTGAGCTTTGCAGTCATTTAATATCAATCTGTATCCCCCGATTTGCCTTGCAAACAGTGCTTTAAACACAAGCAGCAAGGTTGTGATAAAGCTCAGACTAAAACTGAAAGGAAACACAAAAACAAGAACCTGCCAAATAGCCTTCAGATTGTCCATATTGAGGGTAACGGCTCCTTGGTACAGGTATACCCCGATAGATACCAGCAATGCAAAAAACAGTGCATAAAAGAGAGAACGGCTATTTACCCAATAGAACCAAAATAAAAAAATCTGGATATAAAAGTGCTTAGTCAGCTTCATTCGAAATAGTCTGAATCATATCATTATAATGTTCAAGCGTCATAAAACTTTTTTCAAATCGCCAACATAGAATGAACTTCACGATCGACTTCTTCAGACCCTCATCAATAGCATCCGATCGCCCGAAGTATCCCAATGAACTATTCTTGGACTTTTGTCCTTTTGCCTCTTTGTCATAGGAGATGCAGATGATCTGAACGTAACGATTCTCCTTGATGGCCCCAAGGTCCTCCGCCTGTAGCGAGATCCCTGTGACATTCATCGCCTTGTAGGAAAAAAGGTCTTCAAAACAGGGAATTTTTTCATCTATCTTCAGCTGTTCATACAGCTCCTTCAAACGCGTCATGTTTTCCTGGCGGGAGCTTTCAAAACTGGAAATTTTACTGGTTAATGCTTTTAAGCGATCAAGTGCACTGCTCATGAATGGCCCTTAGATTCATATTTTAATATATAAAGCATCTAACGTACCATTCCATCTTGAGAGTGCCTATACAGATCTAGGCACTCTCAAGTATGCTTATGATAATCACGCTTTAAAGGTGTTTGTGAGAGTTGAAAGAACCCAAGCTGTTCATCGATCTCTTTATCTGTTTTCTTTACTTCGCCCGCGATTTCATCCACCTCGTCAATAAAGGCACCATTTTCAAGAGAGAGGGTCGACATCTGCTGTATTTGATCAATTATCGAGACAATATTGGCCTTCATCTGAGTAATCGCATCCAGACTGTGTTCGGAGATCTCAACATTGGTATGAATAGATTCACTGATCTGTACAAACTTGTCTTTGACATCTTCCCCTTCAACGACCAGCTCTTCAACGATAGCACTGTTGGATTCGATCTTTTCTGTCGCTCCGCTCATGGATTGTACAAAGATCGACAAGGACGCATCGACTTCATTGATCGCCTTATTGGTACGGTCTGAAAGGCTGCGTACCTCTTCGGCAACCACGGCAAATCCACGCCCATGCTCCCCCGCACGAGCAGCTTCAATCGCCGCATTAAGTGCCAATAGGTTCGTCTGATCGGCAATATCCCTAATGACTGCCGTGATCTCTTTGAGATTTTCCACATCCGAAATCAGCCGTGAGAACTCATCATTCAACTCCTGGGTACTCTGTGCCGTATGGGATATCTTTGAACTGATCGTATCGATACTTTGGCTGGTACTGCGCAAGGAGTGCTCACTCTCTTTAGAGGTTTCAAAGATCTTGTTAGAGCCCTGTACGGTCTCATCCAAAGAACTTCGGATATCATTTAAACCTTCCATCGTATGCTTAGCCATTGTGTCACGTTCACTCTGCTTTGCTCTTAGGATATGCGTTACTTGAGAAAGAGCATTGGCTAAAGAGGTTTGATAAGAACTGCTCTCCTTGGCCTTTAAAATTGTTGTGTCTATCTTCTGAATAAAAGAGTTGACATTAGCGCTCAGATAGGAAAGTTCATCTCCGTTCTTCTTGATCGGAAGACGAACACGCAGATCACCCTCTCCCTCGCTAAGGTCTAAAGCGACCCTGTTGATATTGTTCATGTTCTTTAAGATACTCACACCCGTAACATAATTCAGTCCGGTTAATACAGTACCCAAAAGAAGAAGCAGAATTGAAAAATACCATATGAACTCTGATTGAAGGTCTTCAAAATAATCCGCTTTATTCACCCCCGGAACGATCCAGGCATCCCATTTAGGTACGTAATAGAATCCCGCCAATTTATCCTGATTGGAAGTCACTGAGTGATATTCGTATACACCGCCTTCCTTATGTGAGATAATATGTTTTCCATAATCCGTATGGGCCAGTGAGCTGCCCTCTTTTTTGGGATGAATGAGTAAAGTACCGCTGGAGTCGATCAGATAAACATATCCCGTCTTGCCAACTCGAATATCCAGTAACGCCTCTTTTAGGCTTTTGTCCTTATACGCTTCACGCTCTTTTTCAGCAACATAGCTCAGGCTCTTTCCCAGTGAATTAGCGACAGATTCAATATCCTTTACCATAATGGTATGAATTTCGGCGATTGCAATGTAATAAGCAATCACGACAATAGAAACCAAACTAAACAAGGCTAAAAAAAGATTGAAAATAAACTTTGCTTTGATCGTTCTTATCATAAGTGGTCCTCTCCCCTGAGCATAAGCTATATGATTATCATAGCATATAATCTTTTTTAATTTCATACGATCTCATAGAAAATTATTTTGCCCTTTATAAACTTTAACCTACTCTTGACTATAATATCTCCTATTATTTTTACACAGGACATTTATGGATTATTTACAGATAGAAGGACCGACGACACTAAGTGGAAGCGTAGAGATCGCAGGAGCCAAAAATGCGGCACTTCCTCTTATTGCTATGACACTGCTTGCAGAGAATGAGGTCACAATCAACAATCTTCCCCATGTTGTTGATATCAAGACCCTTATCAAACTGCTTGAGAATCTCGGTGCCACTGTAAATATTGAGGATACTCACGTCACCATCGACACCTGCTGCCTAACCAATACCAAAGCAACCTATGATATCGTCAAGACCATGCGTGCTTCCATCCTCGTTCTTGGGCCTCTACTCTCACGCTTTGGCCATTGTGAAGTCTCTCTTCCCGGTGGTTGCGCTATCGGTCAACGTCCTATCGATCTGCACCTAAAAGCCCTGGAGCAGATGGGAGCAGAGATCTCCATCGAAGCGGGGTATGTCCTGGCAAAAGCACCCCAGGGGCTTAAGGGTGCACATATTGTCTTTGACAAGATCACCGTTACAGGAACAGCTAATATCGTGATGGCCGCTGCCCTTGCCAAAGGAAAGACTACGATCACCAATGCTGCACTGGAGCCCGAAGTGGTACAACTGTGTGAGGTTCTGAAAAATTCCGGTGTCAGCATCGATGGTATCGGCACCTCTGAACTTACTGTTTATGGGACCGATCGGCGATTGATTCATATCGATCCCTTTGATATCATCCCGGATCGTATTGAAGCGGGTACTTATATGTGTGCCGCAGCCATCACCAACTCAGAAGTCACCCTTACCAAAGTTCGCCCGGATCATCTTGAAGCGGTCATTGCCAAACTTGAGCAGATGGGATTTCCTATTGAGGTCTCCCAAAACAGCCTCACCGTAAAACCGGCTAAGAAGATCATATCAACGGATATCATCACTCAGGAATATCCAGCTTTCCCAACGGATATGCAGGCCCAATTTCTTACCCTATGTACTCAGGCGGAAGGAGTCAGCGTTATAGAAGAGCGTCTGTTTGAAAACCGTTTTATGCATGTAAGTGAACTACAGCGTCTGGGAGCCAATATCAAGCTCAAGGGAAATTCCGCCACCGTCACAGGTAAGATAGATCTTGTCGGTGCAGATGTTATGGCCACTGACCTTAGAGCATCTTCAGCCCTGGTTCTGGCAGCTATGGTAGCCAAAGGAACGACGGATGTACACCGGATCTATCACCTTGATCGCGGGTATGTAGAACTGGAGAAAAAACTGCAAAAACTGGGAGCAAGAATCAAACGTCTGAAGGAGTAGGTTTATAACACTCTTTATTTATCCTCAAAGATGACAAGTTCATAAACACTTTTCTTTGTCACCAGGGTCTTATTCGGAGCGACGGCACCGTTTTGTTTCATCTTGGAGATTTCATGGGTCAGATCATTGACCTCCTGCTCTAAACCATCCACATGCTCTTTTAAACGCAAAATGATATCCACACCTGCCAGGTTTACACCCAGTTCACGGGTCAATCTCAGTATCATCTTAATGCGGTCGATATCCCTCTGGGAGTAGAGTCGTATACGGCCTCCCGAACGTGAAGGTGTGATCAGGTTCTCACGCTCATACTGACGCAGCGTCTGGGGGTGAATATCCAAAATCTTTGCCACAATACTGATTAGATATACCGGTTCATCATAATGGTGCATAGCCTCTCCTTTTCTATAGTTGTTTTTTAGACCTGTTCAGGAAGTTTGTCCTGTAGTATCTTACTGACTTCCTCATCCAGATCATCCACTGCCGGAAGTACTATGTTGGCCTTAAGATACAGATTACCACGGGTGTTTGTCTTACGGTTCATCGCACCCATCTCTTTAACACGAAAACGCTGACCGTTTTTAGTGTTTTGAGGCACCTTTAGTGTGATCTCTTTTTCCAGAGTATCCACACTCACTTTACCACCGAAAAGCGCTGATTTCAAGGAAACATCAAAGGTCTTAACCAGATCATCACCCTCACGCTCGTATTCACTGCTTGGGGCAACTGAAATGATCAGATACAGATCGCCTTTCTGGCCACCCATATCTTTTCCCTTGCCTCGAACACGCAGTTTCTCTCCACTCTTTATCCCGGCAGGAATCTTGATATCAAAACTCTCCCCATTCATAGAGACAGAGTGTTTACCACCTAAGATAGAGGTAGAAAAGGCGATTGTGACCTTTGATTCGATGTCCAGGTTCATCGCCTGTTGACCGAAACCAGCGCCGAATCCGCCGCCGAAGCCACCGGAAAAACCACCAGCGCCACCGAAGCCGCCACCGCCGAACATACTGCGTAAGATCTCATCCAGATCGGCACCTCCGCCCTGACCCCTTGCAAAATCATGAAAGTTCTGACCGCCAAACATTGAATCGCCATATTGATCATATTGCGCTTTTTTCTGCTTATCACTTAGTACCTCGTAGGCTGCATTGATCTCTTTAAACTTCTCTTCTGCCTCAGGTTCCTTATTGACATCAGGGTGATATTGACGCGCCAACTTACGATATGCTTTTTTGATCTCTGCTTCACTGGCAGAGGATGAAACACCCAGGGTGTCGTACAAACTTTTACTCATTATCGATACCTTAAAAAATATATTATTCTAATTTATAGGTATTTTATCATAAAGGTTGAGTCAATGTCAATCAAGTTGTGCCTTGATACCCAATTTTTCTCTCATGATGCTAATTCCTTTTCTTAATATTCATTTATTCTTTATCATGTACAATAATTAATATTACACCTTATCAAAAAGAGTGAACCATGTCTCACAATATTTATATCGCCCGACAGCCCATTGTAGACAGAGACCAAAATATACAGGCTTATGAACTACTGTTTCGTTCGGTACAGGAGGATGGTTCCGTCCTTCCTATCTTTGAGGATAACCTTTTAGCCACCACACGGGTATTAGTCAATAGCCTTAATCATATAGGTATTAACAATCTTGTTCAGGATAAAAAGGCCTTTATAAACATTGATGAAGAGATGTTGATGGATACCATGATCACCACTATTCCAAAAGAACGTTTTGTGATCGAGCTGCTTGAGAATATTGTCATCAACGATACGCTGATCAATCGTATCATAGAACTTAAAGAGATGGGATATACTATTGCTCTGGACGATGCCCATTGTGATCCGAATTTCATTTCTAATTTTAAACCTATCTTTCCCTATATTGATATTCTCAAACTCGACCTTCAAATGATGGATCTTGAAAGGCTCAAAGAGAACATTCCGCAATTTTCGCAATACAATTTCAAACTTCTGGCTGAAAAGGTTGAGACCGAAGAGGAGTATAAGATCTATAAAGAGCTTGGTTGCAGTTATTTTCAAGGATACTATTTTTCCAAACCTTCTATTATCACCCATGAAGCTATAGATCCTCATTATAAGAATATTTTTAATCTCATTAAACTCCTCGACAAGGACCTTGATATTGATGAGCTCAGTGTGGAGTTTGAACGTCAAGCGGATATCACCCTACAGCTTCTACGCTTCATGAACTCCGGACAGTTACACCTCAAAGCAGAAATCAAATCCATTAAACACGCCCTCTCTTTACTCGGGAAAGTCCCCTTAAAACAATGGCTTTTACTCATCGCTTACTCCAAAAGCGACCATAGCCCTTCTGCAAAGGTAAAATCACCTCTACTGGAAATGGCATCATCGCGTTCCAAACTGATGTTTGAAATAATGGATGCTCTTCATCACAATCAAAAGCGCAATCACGAAGCTGCCTTTGCAGGGCTATTATCCTTAATACATTGTATCGTTCATGCCCCGATCAAAAAGATTCTCGATGAATTACATGTAGATAAAGAGATCTATGAAGCCATTACCGAACATAAAGGGGAGTTAGGGTCTTTGTTGCAGCTGGTCCAAGCGGTAGAGAGTTTTGAACTCGAAGATGCCAATATGATCTTAAAACAGTTAAAGGTTTCTCAAGAACATTTTAGAGACGCTCTGTTGGAGAGTATGAGAGAGAAAAAAAAGGAGTAGGCTTCCTAATGAAGGAAGTGACGTACCCCTGTGAAATAAAGCGCCATACCATGTTCATTCGCTGCCTCGATCACCTCATCATCACGAATAGAGCCGCCCGGCTGGATCACTGTTTTCACACCGGCTTCAGCAGCAGCATCGATGGAGTCTCTAAATGGGAAGAAGGCTTCTGATGCCAAGGCTGCACCACTCACATCAAGATCCATTGCCTTTGCCTTTTTAAGAGCACACTGGCTGGCATCAACACGGGATGTCATACCCATGCCTACTGCGACCATTGCAGAGTCTTTGACGTAGACAACACAGTTTGATTTCACCAAAGAAGCCACTTTCCATGCGATCTCCGCATCTTTCATCTCCTGAGCAGTTGCTTCGCGCTCAGTCACACGTTTCGCATTTGCCACCTCATCCTCTTTTACCTTGTCCGCATCCTGGAAGACAAATCCTCCATCAACGTGTTTAAAGTCTAAAAGATCATTGGAAAGTACGATTCTATCGGCACCGTACTCAAACAATTTCAAGCGCTTTTTCTTCTCGAATACAGCCTGAGCTTCAGGAGTGATACGTCCTGCGATAACGACTTCAAGGAAGATCTCATTCATCTTCTCTGCCAGATCCGCATCCACGACACCATTGACACAAACCACTCCGCCAAAAGCAGAGACGGGGTCGCATTTTAATGCTTCTTCATACGCTTCTACCAGGTTTTCACGAATAGCGAAACCACATGGATTCCCGTGTTTAACGATCGCTACCGCATTCTCATCTCCAAAAGCTGCTGCGATCTTTACGCCGCCGTTAAGATCATTAAGGTTGTTGAACGATGCTTCACCTTTTAAGGTTTTGAAGTTATTGGTAAAGTACTTGTCAAATTCGTACAGAGCGCCTTGTTGATGTGGATTTTCACCATAACGGGTATCCATCACTTTTTCACCGACGATGAACTGCTTCTCGCCGAACCCGTTATTGAAACGCTTATTCATATAGTTGGCGATCATCGAATCATAAGCTGCCGTATGCTCATAAGCTTTGATCATGAGATCACGTCTGAACTCCAAAGCATTTTCTTCATTTGAAAGTGCGTCCAAGACACGTGAATAGTCTGCGATATCTGTGACAATATAAACAGAATCAAAGTTCTTCGCTGCCGAACGCACCATAGCAGGTCCGCCGATATCGATATTCTCAATGATCTCATCAAAGTCCTCAGTCTTCTCAATCGTTGCCTTAAAAGGATAAAGATTAACACAGACAAGATCAATCGCCTCCACACCAAGTTCTTTGGCCTGATCCAGGTGAGACTGCTTGTCACGACGATGTAAAATACCACCATGAACAAATGGATTCAGTGTTTTTACACGCCCTTCAAAGCACTCCGGGAACTTTGTTACCTCATCAATCTCGATCGCGGCAACACCCGCTTCTTTCAACATCTTAAAGGTACCACCGGTAGAGATGATCTCAAAATCTTGTTCAACTAAAGACTTAGCAAATTCGACGATATTTGTCTTATCACTAACACTGATTAGGGCTCGTTTCATTTCGTATCCTTGGGGACAAATTAATGATGAAATTTTATCCTAATTCAGCTTATAATAGATATAATCAAAACAACTATCGATATGAATCATCAAAAAACGTTCAAAGGTCCTTTATGCGCTTATTTTTTATGATCACCCCCCTGCTTTTTTTTATGCTTGGATGCTCTACGACAACTTATAACCGTGACATTGACCATGGAGTCGTCGCTAATCCGGATATCATTATCACGGCCGAAGATGAAAGCTTTGTTCTTACCGGAGAATTTGAGACACCCTTTCACAGCGCCACCCGCTACAACTCCCTGCAGATGCGTGACAATGAACTTCCAAAAGCCTATAAAAACGCCCTGCATTTTGGAGCACAACATGTTCGTATCAAGGTACCCGGAGCAGCGGAAGAGCTTTATGGTGTGCTTGCTCTTGACAAGGCCGATCAAGACGGTGTAGGTCCGGGTGTACAAAGCTATAAGATCATCATCCCCCAAGCCTATATCGATGCGGCAAAACATGGAAAGATTTCAGTTGTCTATGAATACTATAAACTCCGTAATGACGGTTTTTTGGATGTAGGGGATATCAAAGAACGTTCCTGGATACTTTGGTTATCCGATGAGGATGTTTTCGAATGAGACAGATGATATCCATATCTCTGCTGCTGTCTCATCTGTATGCGCAAACTGAATTGATCTATATTTCTGACAATACAGAAGAGATAGAGGCAATTTACGAGACCTACCGACAAGATCTTATAATCCAGGATAAGGCGATCTATTTGATCCCTGAAAACTGCCTGATCGAACGTTATTTCGGTGGCTATAGTCAAGGAGACCTACTGCTTCCCGAAGCACCCACCCATACACAGACGATTCAGGTTACCCAAACAGTCTTTGAAGCACAACAGCAACAAGAGATAGAAGCCAAAATCCAAGCCGATAAAGAACGTTCTCGCATCTCAGGCAGTACCGCTCCGGAATTTCTGGACGACCGGGATGGCAGGGGTTTCGGCGGAGCCAGTGAAGCTGATCTTGACCTTTCCACCGCCTTAACGCATCCATCTGAATCCATACAGACCGATGACAAGCCTTCATGCGAACTGCTTGAGGATGGTACCGGTTATGAACTCTTTGGTCTCATCAATGCAAAGCACTATACTCCACTGGGGCTACGAGACATTCAAGAACCAGTCATCCATTTTCACTAACAGGAAGAAATACTATGTCTAAAATTGCTATTTTATGCTCAGGTGGCGATGTTTCCGGTATGAACCCGGCCCTCAAACGATTCGTCGAATACAGCTTCTCAAAAGGTCTGAAACCCTATTTTATCTATCATGGATATGACGGTCTCATTGATAATGATATCAAAGAGGCCCGTTATGAAGATGTGACCGGTATCCTGCATCGAGGTGGGACCAAGATCTATTCGGCGCGTTCCCTTCGTTTTAAAGACCCTCACTATAGACTGCAAGCGGCCAACAACCTCAAAGCATTAGGCATCGACAAATTAATTGTACTCGGAGGCGACGGCTCATTCAGAGGTATCGACCTTTTCTTTCAAGAGCACGGTATTGCCTTTTGCGGTATTCCCTCAACCATCGATAACGATATCAACGGCACGCAATATTGCCTTGGGGTGGACACCGCCTTGAATGTCATCAAGGTCGCTACGGATAATCTCAGAGATACCGCTTCCTCATTTAAACGTGCCTTCGTCGTAGAGGTGATGGGACGTGACTGCGGATATCTGGCACTGATTGCTGCACTGACTTCCGGTGCCGAGATGTGTCTTATTCCGGAGATCCCCTACTCTTTAGAGCAACTCAAGACACGCTATTTAAAAGAGGTCTCACAGGGACGCAACTATTTTATCGCCATCGTCTCTGAAGCGCTTCATAATGCCAATGAGATTTCTCAATGGTTTGAAGAGGAGATCGGGTTTGAATCCAGAGTGACTATCCTTGGACATGTTCAGCGGGGAGGTAATCCTACCGTACGTGAGCGTTTGATGGCCTATCAGTTTACTACTTACGCCATTGATGCCCTGCTCGAGGGTAAACATGACAAGGTCATCTGCTATAACAACGGTGCTTTTGATCTTAAAAGTATTAATGAGATTAATGAAAAGAGATATGAGATTGATAAAGAACTTATCGAATTGGGGAAATCATTGTTGATTAAGTAGGCAAAAGCCTACCTAAATTATAGAGGGGTGACGTTTTCTGCCTGAGGCCCTTTTTGACCTTCACCGATCTCATAAGTTACCGCTTGCCCTTCAGCAAGAGATACACGACCCGGCTGAGTGCGATTAACCTGACGGAAATGTACAAATACATCCGAACCTCCGTCATTTTGTTGGATAAAACCATATCCCTTCTCATCATTGAACCATTTAACTGTTCCGTTTAGCAATTCTGCCATCGTAATACCTTTGTAAAAAATACACTTTAAAAGTGGAATCAAAATCGGAGAGTCGTTCGGTCTATCGCAGCATTAAATCTAACACACACCCAAAGATGAACTCTAATCCTCATCTTTCATCTTAACCATTATAACCAATTATAATATCATTTCAAGTGCGAATTGATGGTTTTATGTTACCTAGCCGTAATCATTCCCATAAATTCATCATTTATACACATAAAAGCTCCCGAAAAACTAGATTTTATCATCGTTGTTTTCCAGATCGGGAACAAGATCCAGCGCCGTTTTATGACGATTTTTTTTCCATGAGTACCCGCCAAAGACAAATAATATCAAATGAGAGAAATGATTTAGCAGAACCATTCGATTAAGATCCATACCCAATTGTTTATAGGTACGATCCCAAAAATGTCGACTGGAGCCTTCTTGATACTTCCGTAACTTTCCATCTTGATCTATGACCCAAAGATAACCGCATCGATAGGCATAATCATGGATCAATCCGGGAATGAAGAAGAGTCCGGTTGGAGAAAGAAACCAATGCAGCGGCTTGGGGATACTGACCCCGTCAAATACGAAACCCTTGGGTATCACCACTATCTTATCTTCGCCAGGTAGCGGGTAGGTCCAATCTTCCATCACCATCCAGCGCCGACGATAAAAGATCCATGCAGCATAACGTTTCAACGGTTTTTTAGAACGTATTTGTGAAGGGATGGGTTGTAACAAGGGCATGTTCATATAAAGAGACTTCCTCATAATAAAGTGGAGGATTATAACAAAAATGAAATGATGTGAAGAAAAAAAGAAGAAACATCCGGGTATATGACATAGATCATATACCCGATAAGGATAAAGCCTTAGATATCTTGTTCGATCACCTTCTTGAAGGATACCTCATATGAGAAACATGACCTAAGTCATGTTTTCATTGAGTAAAGTAACTTAGATATCTTGTTCGATCACCTTCTTGAAGGTATCGAAATACAATCCCTTAAGCTCTGCCATCTCCATACAGACATCATTTACTATCACCTGAGAGCCACCGACAGTTCCGATCTTCGTGCATGAAACGCCTTCTACCATAGCTTCGAATGCCTGAGCATTTTCAGGAGCCACTTCTACCACCGCTCGCGAGAAAGTCTCTGAGAAGATATCGATCTCGTTATTAAGTGAAACCTCAACCTTAGCCCCTATTCCACTTACTGCAGCCATTTTCCCGATAACTACGGCTAAACCACCTGAAGAACAATCTTTTGCCGAAGAAAGAAGACCCTTTTTATTAGCATTAATCACTGTATTCCAAAGGCTGAGCTCTTTGTCATAATCGATTTCCGGTAATCTCCCCGCCACTGTATCATGCAATTCTTTCATGTAGAGTGATCCACCAAACTCACTTGCCGTATCACCTAAAAGATAAAGGATGTTCCCCTCCTGCTGAAAAGCGTTCATCAATACCTTGTTCTCATCATCATTCACACCTACCGTCGCAATCGAAGGAGTTGGGAAAACAGAGACCCCGTTGGTCTCATTATAAAGAGATACATTTCCACCAATAACCGGAGTTGTCAACGCCGCACACGCTTCCTTGATCCCCAGACAACCTTGACCAAACTGCCACATCACCTCGGGGTTCTCCGGATTTCCATAATTCAGACAATCCGTAATGGCCAAAGGCTGAGCACCGGTCATGGCTACATTACGTCCTGATTCGATAACCGCAGCCGCCGCTCCCCCTTTAGGGTCGATATAACAATGACGGACATTACAATCCGAACTCATCGCCAAGGCCTTGCCATTCTCTTTGACACGGATAACCGATGCATCCAAGGAGCCGCCCTTTTTAATCGTATTGGTCTGTACCATGGAATCATACTGCTCGTAGATCCAGGCTTTATCCACCACTTCCATAGAAGACATTAGTTTCGTAAACGCTTCCTGGTTCGAGACAGCATCAAAATCCGTGATCTCTACCTTGGCAATATCTTTTAGATACGCCGGCTCGCTCATAGGGCGGTTTAGGCACGGTGCCTCTTCAGAAACCGGATCAACCGGTACATCGGCACATTTCTCCCCATGCCAGAAAAGCTCCATAGTTCCGGTATCAGTTACTTCACCGATCACCGCAGCATCAAGATCCCATTTTTCAAAAATATCGATGATCGCCTGCTCTGAACCTTTTTTAGCACAGATCAGCATACGTTCCTGTGATTCAGAAAGCATAAAATCGTATGGCGTCATACCTTCTTCACGAGCAGGTACCTTATCCAGATGCATGATCATTCCCGATCCTGAACGTCCTGCCATCTCAAAAGACGAAGAGGTCAGACCCGCAGCACCCATATCCTGAATACCCACAACATGATCCGTCTTGAAAAGTTCCAGACAGGCTTCAAGTAGAAGCTTTTCTGTAAATGGGTCTCCGACCTGTACCGTTGGACGGAGGGATTTGGACTCTTCCGTAAAGGAATCCGAAGACATGACAGCACCACCCAGTCCATCACGACCAGTTTTGGAACCGACGTACATTACCGGATTTCCTATCCCTTCTGCTCTACCATAGAAGATCTCATCTGATTTAGCGATACCAAGATTGAACGCATTTACCAGGATATTTCCGTTATAACACTCATCAAAACTTACCTCTCCACCGATAGTCGGCACTCCCATACAGTTACCGTAACCACCGATACCCTCGACAACACCGCGAACCAGATAACGCTGGTGAGATGAGATCTCATCTTGATTAAGTACATTACCAAAACGAAGAGCGTTCAATGAAGCCACAGGACGTGCCCCCATCGTAAAGACGTCACGCATGATACCGCCTACACCGGTTGCTGCACCTTGATAAGGTTCAATAAATGAAGGATGATTATGAGACTCCATCTTAAAGACTGCCGCATACCCTTCACCGATATCAATAACACCGGCATTCTCACCCGGTCCCTGGATAACCCATGGTGCCTTCGTTGGAAAGCCTTTAAGGTGTACAGTCGATGACTTATATGAACAATGCTCAGACCACATTGCAGAGAAGATCCCTAATTCGACCATATTGGGTTCACGTCCCAAAATACTTAAAATATTCTCATACTCTTCAGGGGAGATTTTATGATCTTTACACGCTTGTTCAATGTTTTCGATGGTATACAAGAGCTTTCCTTGGATGCTTATTCATAGACTTTCACTCAAATTGCCCCCGTGGGCAGACTTGAATAAAAGTCTAAGGTCGTGATTATAATAGAGTTGTGCTAAAAATTGCTTTAGATATTCCTTTGAAAAATCTATAAATTTGTGTTTACTTTATCAACTTATAAAAAACTATTATAATTTTTTGGATAAAATCCCTAATTCAAAAGGGAATTTATGTTTAGCAAGACCGCACAATACACATTTAGAATACTCATTTTTATGTCACAAGAGCCAAATTCGCTCTTTTCAGCAACACGTATCCATGAAGAGACCAAGATACCCTATAAATACCTTACCATGTTATTGACCAAGTTGGCCAAGGCAGATATCCTTACAGCGACGAGAGGACGTAACGGCGGCTTTTTGATGAGTAAGAAGATTCAGGAAATTTTTCTGATCGATATCCTTGATGCCATCGGAGAAAACAACTGCTCCAACTGTGCCCTGGGAGAGTCCTCTTGTAACGAAGAGTTCCCTTGTTCGCTTCATGATGCCTATGTCCAGCCTAAAATCGCACTGGTTGAGATGTTAAACACGACTTCATTGGATATGCTGGATCCTTCCTTGATGAAGACGCATATGCAGACGTCGGCTATTTGATCGTATAGTCTTCAATAGTTCGAATATTCTTCTTTAATGAAAAGATCGGTATGTACTCGATCTTCTCGATCTCATACTCTTTTTTCCCCTTGGGAAGTACAATACTAAACTCCTCTTCGACACCTTTACCCAACATCTTCTTAGCCATAGGCGAATGAATGGAGATAAGTCCGTTTTCAGGCTCACTTTCCAAGACACCGCAAATCGTATAGACTTCCTGCTCATCCGTATCCAAGTTTACAAGGGTCACCGTCGAACCAAAATGTACTTTCTCATTAGAGAGAACAGAAGGATCAATGATCTTGGATTGTTGGATATGACGATTGAGGAAAAAAAGGCGTTTATCGATGTGACGAAGCTTCTCTTTTGCCGCATGATACTCGGCATTTTCACTTCTATCTCCCTGGGCAGCAGCTTCTTGTTTTTCACTATTTACCTGAGGTTTCAAGATGTCTTTGAGGTATTTAAATTCCTCCGTAAGCTTGTCGTAGCCTTGTTGAGTCATGGGTTCGACATTCATAGAATCTCTCCCCATGAGTCTATTTCAGCTATTTTACTCAAGCTGTTCATGCCCCTGGCATAAACCCATTGAGATATCATGGGTTCGACATTCATAGAATCTCTCCCCATGAGTCTATTTCAGCTATTTTACTCACTAAAATCCCTTCTCTGAAAGGATTTTTAACGCGAGCTGTCATTAGTGCACAAAACCTTTGATGTAATACGTGTCTTTTTTCTCTACACGGGAGGTCTGTACCTTATATTTCTCAGACCAATGCTGTATTTTTTCATGGGCCTCTTCAGTTAATTCCGGACTTGGAGCCTCAATCTTAATTTTAAAATAATCTTCGGAGTTTGACATCGCAATGTACGAACCATCTACCTTTAGCTGTTTATGTAGTTCCATCATATGTTTTTCAATTTTATCAAATGCTGTCGTATTGTTGATAATGCGGGACACCTGTTCATTGAGGGCATCATTTGGAGTATAGTCTAATTGTCGTAAAATGGCTTCATTTACCATGAAATATAACCTTGTAGTAAAATTTTGCGGATAAAAATTATAACAACTTTTTGTCTATTATTCTTTAAAACTTTGAAGCAGTTTGAGAGTTAAGCTTTAGTGCTTAACTCTGATTATCTTGCGTAATAGGAGATCAATGAGGCTTTTGAGATCGTATGGGCATTAATGTAATATCCCACTAAAGCAGGATTTGCATCTGCACTTAGATCCAATTTATCTATATCCAGTGCATGGATGGTGAAGATATAGCGGTGTGCCTTATCTCCCTGCGGAGGACAAGCTCCCCCAAAACCGCTTTTTCCAAAGTCCGTCATACTCTCAACCACTCCGCTCTTACTCAAATCAACACCGCTATCAAATCCCTTCGTTTTGGTATCAATATTGAAAACAAGCCAATGCCACCATCCACTGCCCGTAGGTGCATCAGGATCGTATACCGTCAAGGCCAGACTCTTTGCTTCCTTGGGTACACCGCTCCAATTAAGTTGCGGGGAGATATTCTTTCCACTGCATCCAAACCCGTTAAATACCTCATTGATAGAAAGCTGTCCACTGAGGTCCTTACTCTCTAACGTCAAGCCCTCAGCCCAAACCAAAGAACTCAAAGCCAATAAAAATATCCATACTTTTTTCATGTTCACTCCTTAGAATCTATAAAGCATTATTGTACACCAATCTTCGGTAAAACGAAAATATACAGGCGCATGTCCGGAGGAGTCTCGATTTAAATGCTTTGTTGTGTTGCAAGACCTTCAAGTAAAAGTGTGTAATTCGTTTCATAAACCTTTTGAATATTATCGCCGACACTTAAATGACCATCAATAGCCAAGGATGCCGTCCCGTGAAGAAGTGACCAGATACTTCTTGCGATCAACACAGGATCTTCTACCCGAAAGATCCCTTGTTTTTGTGCCAGCATGATAATACTTACCAGTTTATGGAAGCCATTCTCCTGACCATTATGCATGACCTCATCAGAGCTGTCTCCGTGTAAAAGTTTATGCAGGTCTTCGCGCTCATCCACACAGACCTCTTCACGCTGCTTGGAAAGAGAGGGGCCAAAAAGCAGACGGTATAGGTGAGGATGTGCCAGGGCAAACTCCACATAAGCCTTTCCCATTTCTTTAAAACGCTCTAACAATCCAAGCTTCTCATCCCCGAATACCGGCTCAATATATCTGTCCAACTTATCAAAGCCACCCAGAATCACCTGCTTCATCAGATCCTCTTTATTCTTAAAATGCCGATATATCGCAGAACGGGACGTTCCCAGTCTTTGGGCCAACTCCCTTAAGGTAATTGCTTCAATTCCCTCACAATCCACCATACCCAAAGCTGTCTCAACCAGAGCCTCTTTTAGGTTTCCATGATGATACGGTGTCTTACTCTCTTGTTTATTCATAAACACATTGTAACAAAGTTTTACTAAAATGTTGACACTGTTTACATAGTTATGTTAACATTGTCAACATTATTCTATATTCCTAAGGATTTGCATTATGAAAGCCCTATTCGTATTCTGTCTTACGAGCTTCTATGCCTTTGCATTAAGCAATCTGGAACTAGCCCAAAAAAGTGATGCTGCGATCAGCGGTTACGAAGATGCAGCTGCCAAGATGCGCATGACCCTGATCAACGCCAATGGACAAGAACGCCAAAGGGAAATGAAAATGATCGTCCTCGAACAGGAGGGCGGCGATAAATCCCTTATGGAGTTTCTCTCCCCTGCCGACGTTAAAGGAACCAAGTTTTTAAATTATGAACATGTGACCAAAGATGATGACCAATGGCTTTATCTACCCGCATTAAAGCGGGTCAAACGTATCGCTTCAAACAACAAATCAGGTTCTTTTATGGGAAGCGAATTTGCCTATGAGGATCTGAGTTCTTTCAATGTGGATAAATATATCTATGAGGGAGATGCCAAGGAAGTCCAACTAAATGGACAGAACATGTATCAGGGTGAGAGTAAGCCCTTTTCTAAAAATTCCGGCTATACCAGACAGGTCTTCTGGGTAGACCCTCAAACTTTTTTGCTACAAAAGATGGAATATTATGACCGCAAACATGAGCTTTTAAAAACTGCTTTTTACTCGGATTACAAACAGATATCAGGGGTTTGGCGCATCGGAAAGATAGAGATGATCAATCATCAAAACGACAAGAAGACCATTCTGATTTGGGAGAACGAGACGATCAAAAATGGTCTGGAAGAAAAAAGCTTTCATAAACGTGTCCTGAAAAAATGACATCCAAGACGCTGATACTTCTCTTTGCCATCTCCTCCCTGAGTGCCGATCTCACCACTCAAGGGCATATTGAGCTACAAAGCCAGACTTACCTTACTCACCCACAAGAGAAGCACAGCAGTAACAACACCCTTTTTGCACAATTAGAACTTAATTACACCCATGAGAGTTTCAGTGCTATCCTCAAGGCCAGTGTTCAGGGTGACAGTTATGACCTATATGGTTCATCGGATCAGACTAAACGCAGTTTCCTGCGCCTTGATGAAGCCTATGGGAGCTATGATATGGATGATTCACAATTCATGGCTGGTAAAAGCATCCGTTTCTGGGGAGCCTTAGAGGTAGAAAATATTGTCGACGGTTTTAATCCCGATGACTTTAGATCCGATCTCTTTGATATGGATAAGCTCGGTGTCTATAATGCCGCATACACTCACTATACGGACACCGGAGAGATTGCGCTGATACTGAAGTCCGGTGAGCCGGATCAAAAGATGGCAGCCTATCCTTATGTATACTACTTTTTTCCCGAATTTGTAAGCTATAAGGATGATCTTCAAACCGAGCGGTCCCTATATGCTCCCAGTATCTATCTAAAATATTCCGCTTCCACCGAGAGTGAGTATGCTCTGGATTATGCCCTGATCCTTCAACACGGATATAATTCCCAGCGCTATTTTCTTCCCAGCGGTCCCCTCAACGGCTCACCTGTCGGTTTTACAGAGCATGCCTATCGTGTCAATAAACTGATGAGCTATAATACCCTGGTACTGGGATCAACACTTTTAAAACTCGAAGCACTCTATACTGACGTGATAGATGATCCCTATATCTCAGACTATTATCACCTTGGTCTGGGGGTAGAGCATACCCTTTCCCAGGTCAATGACAATGCCGACTTGGGTCTTATCTGTGAATATTACCGATATGAGACCCTGGAGCCTGAAAAATATTCGGACCTGGATCTCTTTGAGAGCTTTCAAAATGACCTTTTTCTCGGTCTACGCTACAGCTTTAATGAGGGGAATGACGCCAGTATCATCGGCGGCTCCATCATCGATATGGAGTATGACGAGCAGTCTTACTATATAGAGTATGAGACCCGACTGGCCGAAATCTTAAAACTCAATCTGGATTACCGTTATACCAACCCTTCCACAAAAGAGGCCACGGCCTTAAACCTGATGAGAAGACATCAACGCCTCAGCCTTAAACTCGGCTACTATTTTTAGGAGAGAATATGCAGTACTTTATTAATCTCATCATCCGTTTCAGGTGGGCCATCATCACCCTTATCCCACTTATCACCCTTGCGATGGCGACGCAACTCAAGCACCTGGAGTTTGAAGGTTCCTACCGGATCTGGTTTGGCGAAGAGTCCCCTATTTTAAAAAACTATGACAACTTTCGTACCATCTTTGGAAATGATGATGCCGTCAGTATTATCTTTAAAGATGAGCATGGAGTACTTAATCCAAAAGCCTTGCATGTTATCGATCGTATCACCAATGAACTATGGAAAACCCACTATATCTCCCGTGTCGATTCACTCACCAATTATCAATATATCCATACCGATCCCGAATACCCCGATGAAATCCTCGTTGAGAACTTTATAGACAATATTGACACCCTCAGTGAGCAGGAGCTGGCTGAAAAAGCCAAGATCATTCGCCAAGAAGATCAGGTGATCGGACGCATCATCTCTAACGACCTTAAAACAACGATGATTGTGGGACGTATGACCCCAAAGGCCGGAGATGACCCTGAAGTCTCTGCAAAACTCAAGGCAGCGGTAGAAAAAATTGTAGCGCAGGAGAAACAGAGCGGTTATCACTTTAAACTCGGAGGCGGCCCGATCTTAAACATGGCCTTCATCTCTTTGGGAGAACATGATGCCACGACCTTTACCCCTTTGGTACTTGTGATCTCTATCGTCTTGCTCTGGATTATATTCAGACGCCCCTCAGGGATGTTTTTAAGTATTGCCGTTGTGATCTTTACCTTTATGATCGTACTGGCTATCCAGGTGCTTCTGGGGTATAAACTTAATAACTTTACAGCCAACATGCCTATCTTTGTTGTGGCTATCGGAATCGCCGATGCCATGCACCTGTTTTGGATCTATCTGATCGGCAGACGCAAAGGGCTTGATAATCATGAGGCGATTCATTATAGCGTGCATAAAAACTTCTTGCCTATCTTGCTGACCTCTTTAACAACTGCTGTGGGGTTTGCCTCTTTAGGGATTTCCGCCGTGATCCCTATCAAGACCCTTGGCATCGCAACCGCCAACGCTGCCCTGCTTGCTTTCATACTGACTATCCTCTTCGTTCCTGCGGCTCTGGCTATTATCAACCCTAAGGTAAAAATGGAGGAGATCAGAAGGACGAAAGAAAAAAGCAATCCCTTTGCCCATAGATATGCCCGCTTTATCATTCAACATGATCTAAAGATCATCCTCTCCAGTATCATTATCTTTGGTGCTATCGGTCTTGGCCTCTATCACGTCAAGGTTGATTCCAACACCGTACGCTATTTTAAAGAGGATGTGCCCTTTAGACAGACAGTTCATTTTATCCAAGATAATCTGACAGGACCAATGGCCTATGAGATAGTCGTCGATTCCAAACAAAAGGACGGGATCAAGTCACCGGAATTTTTACAAACTGTCGAGCAGTTTTATAAAGAGTATCAAGCAACGTTCGGTGATGTCCGTCATGTCTCTTCTTTACTGGACGTGATCAAGAAGTTTAATGAGGTGATGAATCACTCTAAAACTGTTCCCCAGGATCAAAACCTGATCGCTCAGTACCTTCTGCTCTACTCTCTCTCCTTGCCTCAGGGTATGGAGATCAATGACAGGATGGATGTGGATGAACAGCTGTTGCGTATCACCTCTTCGGTCAACATTGTCGATACATCCTTGGATCTGGAGATGATAGAATGGATCGAATCGTGGTGGCAAAAGACACCATATTCTGCCCAGACCAATGGCCAAACCGTTATGTTTGCCCATATGCAGCATGATGTCACCGACACCTTGATCAACTCGATTCTACTGGCGATCACGGCAGTATCTATTATGATGATTTTAATCTTTAGAAATCTTCGACTGCTGCCACTATTTATTATCCCCAATATCCTTCCTATTATACTGGTCGTAGGTGTGATGGGCTGGCTGGGAATCACCATCGACATCGGTGTAGCGATCTCGGGAGCCATTATCATCGGGGTTGCCGTGGATGATACTATCCACTTCCTGGTTAAATACAGGGAAGCCCGCCGTCGCGGTGAGAATATCGAAGAGTCTCTCTCCTACGTGATGCAGTATGCCGGCTCGGCAATCATCTTTACTACTGTTATCCTGTCGGTGGCCTTCTTGATCTTTATCTTCTCCCAGTTCCTGCCAAATGTAAACTTTGGTATAGTGACTGCAGTGGCTCTGATCATCGCGGTATTGGTTGATCTATTAATGTTGCCGGCTATCCTTAGCCGTTTTGATAATGGAGAAAAGAGTCTTCTTAGTTGATGATCACTGCTGCGAAAGCTTGAAGCCGCTATCTGAGCCCAACCAACGCTCCAGGATAATCTTTGCTGCCAGAGAGTCTATCCGCCCGTCCTTCTTCTGCTTGATCAGGCCCTTCATCGACTCTTCGGCTTCAAGCGAAGAATTAGACTCATCCTGGTAATAAACGGGACCTTCAAAATCCACCAGATTCATGAAATGCGCAACTCGTCGGCGCATCTCATCCTCACTGCTTCCTCCTATAGGAATACCGATGACTACCGCTTGGGCATCCCATTCCTCAAGTACAGCTTTAACAGCCGCCGAGGCTTGATTACGGTTTTTACGCTCGATAGCATTCAAAGGGGTGACAAAATTAGGATCGGCAGAATACGCAAGGCCAATACGCTTCAGACCGAGATCTATGGAAACTATACGCATTCTACTTGCCCAAACAAAAGTTTCCAAACATCTTGTCAAGCATCTCAGAATGTTCATACGGACGTGTGATAGAAGAAATTTCGTTAATCGCCATGTTCATATGAAAGGAGAAGATCTCAAGCTCCTGTTCTTCCAGAGGCATCTTGGCATCTTCTATCTCGCTCAGGGCTTTTTTTACGGCGTTGATCTGTCGGGCGGAGATCAGCATCATCTCATCAGAAACATTCTGTATATCCATGATCTCTGAGAGAGCCTCAACTAATTCATTAGCACTCTCTTTACAGCTTAGACGAATAGGCTTGAACTCCTCAATGTG
Organism: Sulfurimonadaceae bacterium; assembly: GCA_041562075.1. Lineage (GTDB taxonomy): Bacteria > Campylobacterota > Campylobacteria > Campylobacterales > Sulfurimonadaceae. Next base: position 39,003 of record JBFEYO010000002.1, read on the forward strand.
CCCTGTATCAAGCTTAGTATCCAAATCTGTCTTATTAATCAGGACGACAAAGGACTTCTCATCCTGATACTCTTGGATCAATGAGAGTATCTTCTCATCCTCTTCATCAAAGACACGGGAATTATCAAAAAGCGCGATCACGATATCACTCTGTTCTATCGCTTCAAGACTGCGTTCAATACCGATACGTTCGATCTCATCATTGGCATTTCGAATCCCCGCCGTATCAACCATGCGTATCAGATGGGTACCGATCTTCACTTCTTCTTCAATGGTATCTCTCGTCGTCCCTGCAATGTCGGACACAATGGCGCGTTTATAGTTCAACAGTGCATTCAACAAGGAGCTTTTGCCCACATTCGGCTTACCGATAATTGAGACCTTGAATCCCTGCATCAGACCTGCCCTGCGTTGACTCGCTTGAAGGGTGTCACGAAGCTGTAATTCCAAACTGCTCAGGCGATCCAGGATCTGATCTATCAGGTCCTGGGGTAGATCCTCCTCCGCATAATCAATGGTCACTTCCGAATAGGCCAGGATATTAAGTAGATCATCCCTGACCCCTTCGACATACCCCTTAAGCTCACCCTTCATCTGCTTTGCCAGGATCTTGGCTGCATCCTCACTCTTGGCTTCGATCAATTGAGCAATGGCTTCCGCCTCCGTAAGATCGATACGTCCATTTAAAAATGCACGCTTTGAAAACTCTCCCGGTTCCGCCAGTCGCGCCCCCGCTTGCATCACGGCATCGATCACCTGTTCAGCAACGATCTTGCCTCCATGACATTGAAACTCTATAATATCTTCAGCCGTGAACGAATTAGGATTTTTAAAATAGATCACAATCGCTTCATCGATCAGTTCTCCATCTTGATTATACAAGGGTGTAAGGGTTGCGTGTCGGACTTTAAAATCGGTTTTATGAGAAAGTGTTAAGGCAATATTCAATGCATCATCGCCACTAAGGCGGATGATGGATATAGAGCCGATACCATGGGCTGTTGCTACCGCCGCAATTGTATCATTCATAGGCTCTCCGGATTAGTAGTTATCGTTGTTAAAAGAGTTGATGATAATAAACTTGGCACCGTCACGGGTAGAACGGATGGCCACATATTTATCAGGATAGGTTGTGCGAAGCTCTCTGAGTGCGATCTGCACCAAAACGCCGTCCAATATCTTGGTCTGCGCTTTTCCGTCACGATCAATGTTTTCATACACTCCCTGCAGGTACTTGCCGATCATCTCTTCCTGATTTTTCAAGAATTCAGCAATTTCCAAACGTAATTGCAATTGATAGGTCGCATTAATCCAGTTATATAACATATACGACAGTGCTTTATATCGGTAACCTTCTTTACCTATCAGTAAGGCTGCATCCTTCCCTGTGAACTCAACAAGGATCGTCTTCTCATCATACTCGCACACCTTGATCTCATCAATCTCAAAACAGGCATGACTGAAGAGTCCCTCAATTTTTTCTTGAATCTCCTGGGCAACCTCAGATGGTCTGCACGCTTCCTCAAAGAAGTTATCCACCGCCTGGGGATTATGCTGGGAGCGAACACTTTTTTCCAGCTGTTCATGAATCTCTTCATGAGATTTATCACAGATTTCTGTCTCTTCACCCACATAGATCTCTTCTTCATCATCATACAGGTCTGAACCATCATAATCATCCTCTTGATCTGTGACGAAGGAAGCAGGAAGAATAATATCATTATGTGACGAACGCTCAGTCTTACGAGCCGGCCGTTTTTTTGAACGTGAAGGTTCTTGCTTGGATTCTTTAACAGGTTCTTGCTCCTGAGGCTCTTTCTTGGAAATTGCCTCCACAGGAGTACCCTGGAGTGTTTTGGCCGTTGCGACAATAATCGCCTTTTTCTTAAAAAGACCAAAAATCCCTTTAGAAGGTGCTTGAATCACTTCTACATTGAGTTGTGTAATAGAACAAGACAGCTCTCCGGCTGCCAGCGAATAAGCACTTTCAAGGGTCTCCGCTTCTATCTTGACCATACTTTATACCTCTTTAGCCTTTTTTAGGCTTGCAAATTTTTTATTGACTACGAATTGTTGCGCGATAGAGAAAATATTATTAACCAACCAGTAAAGGACTAATCCTGCCGGGAATGTTACAAAGAAAAATGTGAAAATAACCGGTAAAAACTTAAATATCTTTTCTTGCATCGGATCGGTGAAGTTACTCGGCGTAATACGTTGCTGATAATACATCGTTGCACCCATTAAAATCGGTAAAATAAATGTCGGGTCCATATGTGCCAGGTCATTAATCCACAGTATCCACTCTGCGCCTTTTAATTCTACAGCATTTAATAATACCCTATAAATCGCAAAAAAGACAGGAATTTGCATCAAAAGTGGCAGACATCCACCCAGCGGGTTCGCACCTTCTTTCTTATAAAGTTCCATAACTGCGGCATTCATACGCTGTGGATTACCCTTATATTTAGCCTGCAATTCTTTTACTTTCGGTGACACTTCTTTAAGTTTTTGCATGGAGATCATGCCCTTGAAGGTCAATGGAAAGAGTACCATACGAATGATCAGCGTCAATAATACAATCGCCCATCCCCAGTTACCAACATAATCATGCAGGAACATCAAAAGTTGAAACAGCGGTGCCGCGGCAAAAGTGAACCAGCCATATTCGATAGCGTGGATAAGATCAGGATTGATCGTATGCAAGATCTTATAATCTTTTGGTCCGATATAACCGTTGAATTTAAAGTCTTGACGTCCTTCCATAAACACAACAGGGTTATCATCTCTGTCTCTATCCACTTTTACCGTGATCTCTTTATCAAGATTATAGAAGATCGATGCAAAATATTGAGAAAATGATGAAGCAAGATTCACATTATTGTATGAAGTCATCGCTTCTGCATCACCGTCTTCTACGATATTGATAAGGTGGTCACCCGTATCGATCATCGCCCCTTCGACTGCCATCATCTGCTTGTCAGAAAAGGTCGGGTGCATACCAAGATAGATATAGTGGCGTTTGTCCTGGCTTAACTTGATGTTTGCATCATAATGACCGTCCGCATAAAACGTCAGCTCTTTTAGTACCGTCAAGTTGGATAGCTTTTGTGTCAATGTGATCGAAACATGACCGTCTACAAGATTCGCTTCTTTAACATTGGAGGTATACGGAGTACGCATCGCCTCTTCATTAAGGGCTTTATCCGCAAAACGGATATATAAAGGTTTTGCACCGGTCTGTGCTACCAGTTTCGCATGCCCCGTCTCCTCATCGGCAAACTTCTCCTCAAGCATTTCCTTTTGTGCGATACGCCCCAAGGTATCAATCGTCAGGATATAGTTTTCACCTGTCAAGGTTGCCAAAATAGAGTTATCTCCGGAAACCGTTGTCGTTGAAGTAGTATCATGCCCAAGGTCAACCGAACCTTTTACTTCATCATTACCCTGAACACTTCCCTGTACAGTTGTTTTGACACTTGCATTTTGCTCTGCATTCATCGGTTCCGGCGGAAAAATGGCCGTATATGCCATAAAGAACACAAATGAAGCTGCCAATGCGAGTATCAGCCTTTGATTGGATGTCATTTTTTCTAACACGATTTACCTTTGGAAAAATTTTTAATAAGATAGTACTTATGATCCTCTCGGGGAACGTACCAATATTTAATCGAAGATATTCTATCTTTTTTAATCTTACAATTTAGTTTGTTCACCACAGGATAGTCAATTCCGCCCTTAAAAAACTGATTACAGCGTAAAATACGCACAAATGTGAAGAAAAAGGCCTTTAACAGGGAGTTTTTCTCAAACTGCCAACGTGCATATTCGGAACAGGTGGGATAGTATCTACATGATCCGTAACCGATCAGGGTGAAAAACTTTTGATAGATTGTAAGAAGATTTAATAAGAGCTTTCGAATCATCCCATGGCTCCCACACGCTTCAATGCTTTGGAAATATCCTGTTTTAATGTTTCATAGGAAGTGTCACGAATAGCCTCTTTAGCGACTAAGATATATGTACCGGAGGTGATATTGGGGGAAAATTCTAGAAATAGTGCTCTAAGGCGGCGTTTGGCACGGTTTCTATAAACCGCGTTGCCGACCTTTTTACTGGCGGTGAAGCCTTTTTTATACTCTTTACCTTTAAGATAAAAGAGTACCGAGGATTTAGCATGGGCTGCCTTACCCCGTTTATAAACCATTTGAAACTCCCGAGGGAGTTTCAATCTTTCAAAGCGGTTTATACAGTTAAACTCTTACGCCCTTTTGCACGGCGTCTATTGATGATTCTACGACCATTTTTTGTAGCCATACGTGAACGGAAACCGTGTGTACGCTTACGAGGTGTGTTATGAGGTTGATAAGTACGTTTCATATCAAGCGTCCTTCTATTATTTTATTCGTGCAATTTTAGTTAAGTTTTACTTAAAAATCTATAAAGAAGCCCTAAACAACTTAATTTCCACGCTTTAGTCTCCCATCTTTATCATACGTTCACTCTGCTGAAAAAAACGTTTCCACTGTTCTTCTTCAGCATTTACCTCAAAATGGGCACCCTCCGCATCGAAGTCCTTGTTGTTAACCTCAATATCTTCATTCTGTAATTTATACTCAATCTGAGATATATCACTATAGGCGCAGCTGAACTTGTAGCAATGCAGCTTGATATATGACAACAGTTCACTCACGGAAATCACCTGGTTGCAGGCATCAGAGTAAGCCCGCACCAGTCCACCTGTCCCCAGTTTTGTCCCGCCGAAATAACGTACGACGATCACGGCGGTATTGATGAGTTCATTTCCCGCCAATACTGCCAGACTCGGTTTCCCCGAGGTACCCTTGGGTTCTCCGTCATCACTGCAGTGTTCTACGATCTGGTCATACTCATTAACGTAACGCCATGCCACCACAAAATGCCTGGCTTTGGGATGCTCAACCTTAAGCTGTTGCAGCGTCTGTTCATATAAGCTGTAGGGAACAAGATGGGCGATAAATTTTGACTGCTTAATCTCGATAGTATGGGAAAAATGTGAGGCCACCTGTTTCATAATGAAAGTCTAGCCAAATAAAAATTTGATACACTTTCATATGTATAAAAACCTGCATGACACACTCAATTCCTGGTATCGAGACAATGGTCGGCATCACCTTCCCTGGCGTCATATAGATGATGCTTACAAAATATGGGTTTCTGAGATCATGTTGCAGCAGACACAGGTGAAGACCGTTTTAGAGCGTTTTTATTTCCCCTTTCTTGAACGTTTTCCTACTCTACAAGAGCTTGCCGAAGCCGGTGAAGATGATGTCTTGAAACAGTGGGAAGGTCTGGGTTATTACACAAGAGCGAGAAACCTGCATGCCACGGCACAACGGTGCAAAACTTCCCTCCCCCATAGTGTCCATGAACTCGTACAGCTACCCGGTATCGGCCAAAGTACCGCCCATGCCATTGCTTCCTTTGCCTATAAAACCCCTGTCCCCATCCTTGATGCAAATGTCAAACGTATTCTCTATCGTTTTTTCGCCATCAAAGAGTGCAAGGAGAAAGAGCTGTGGGAAAAGGCCTATGAACTTTTTGACGAGCAGCGCCCCTACGACTATAATCAGTCACTGATGGACCTGGGTTCCACGGTCTGTATGCACAAACAGCCATTGTGTGACATTTGTCCTCTTGCCTCGGGGTGTCAAGGCAAGCTAAGTCCCCTACACTTTCCCACTAAAAAGGGCAAAAAAAAGACACCCGTACGTCATAAACATATTGTCATTCACACCCATAACGAGAAATATGCTCTTAAACAGCGACAAAGCCGTTTTTTAAACGGTTTATGGGGGTTTAGCGAATATGAGATCGAAGAGGATATTCAGATTTCTCAGACCCTCGGAGAGATCACGCAAGTCTACTCACACTTCAAACTTCAGGCCACCGTACACCTGCGTCATGAGTATATCAGTGAACATGAATGGTTTAGCCTGGATGAAATCCGGGAATTGGCTCTTTCAAAAGCAGATCATAAAGCCCTTGCCTTACTGATGGACTAGACATGTCCAAAAAAGAATTCAATTCTAAAGGTGAGATTGTAATTTGCCCTGTACTCAAACCGTTTATCATAATTGACCCCCGGTGAGATATCATAAAAAAACCACTTTTTCCATATGTTTTCCCTCCATCGAATCGCAAACAGATAGTTATATACTCTATTGGCTTCATGGAACGCTACGGGATCTGTCCCCGCGATCTCATGCTCATAATGGGTATGGGCATTGGCCCCCAATGTCAAACTCAAACCGGCGTGCTCTCTCGGATAATAGAACCATTGAATATAGGCATCATATCGCATCCCTTTTACCCTGTCTTCGGTTCCCCGATCTAGTAAAATTCGAAACAGTGTATTTTCACTGGTAGGTTTATCCAGGTAAAGTTCGGTCAGCTCTGAAAACTCTTCATCCACTGTATATAAAAATGTCTGTACCGGATGAAACTTCCACCCTTTTCCTATATCCGCTTCATAATAAAACCGTGCCCGTGCAAAGGGGTCAAATCCGCGAAACCCGATTGAATACCTTGGTTTGATACCAAACACCTTCCCCGAACTTCGTTCTACCCCAATCGCAGGGGAGCCACTATCATCAGACCGTCCAATATTTTGAACACTGTTATCATTCAGGTCTTCAATAATCAACTTCACTTTTTTCTTGCTTCTATCAAGCTTTAACTTCGCACGAATCGCAATTTTGGTTTTCTCACTGTCCAGGGAATTGACCAGTTCCGATATCCGAATACGGACATAGGACTCATCCCTCTCTTCCAGCTCCCGACGGGTAAGGAAAAAAGCGTCAAAGCTTTCTTGGGTTTCCAGCTCATCACCCTTCTCCTTCAATCTATCACTGAGAGTGTTGCCCCCCTTTTCATCCTCATAAAACTCAAGTTCCGAACTGTTACTATCCATCCAAGAGCTGTTGACATCTTCACTCGGCAAAACACTTGTGTTCACATCATAAAATTTCTTCGGCTCCGTTGAATTTTTATCAAAAAAGTCATATACACCCAAAATAGCTTCATCTATATCCACTGCCCATTTATGCACCTTCGAACTGATGGACTTGTGAACTGAATCGATAGGACTATCTGTCGTACTGTTGAAATCAGACACCCCATAGATATCACTTAACAAGCAGATCAAAAGCAGACCGGAATTTCGCAGAAGTTTCATACATATAAAATAACCTTTTTTCATATCAAACCAGCTTAAATGATTGATACTAAACTCGCATAAAATGTGTCAGAAAGTTTTTGGAATCAATGCATGCTTATTATCCAAAAAGTGATATAATCTAAGCAAATAAGTCGTATTTGTTGGAGACCAATGAAGTTTTTATTTAACCTCAAGCACTATCTATATACGGGACTTAGAGAAGTTTTTGTATATCACCACAACTCTTTGGAATTTCGTGCCAAACTCTTTGCTCTGGTCATTTCCGCCAATCATCATACCAACTTCGAATGTGAATACGATTTGGTACGGAATGCAGGCATGCAGGTCTATAAAGATGAAAATCGGGTCGATATGCTTGTCTTGACGACGAAAGAGTATGTCAATAAGGTACATCAAAAAAACGGACTGGATATTGATGACCTGATTTATGATATTCAAAAAGAGCTGCAGCAAATACCCCGTTATGCCTATAAGATCGATATAGAATCCCTACAGCCTATTGTCGAATGCAGCATTGACGAAGATATTTCTACCTACCAGATCCGAATTTTGGAGTATTTACAAGCTTTAAAAGAGGAATATTTGAGAGAGAAATGATGAAGCACCTATCTATACTTATCAGTATGCTTATTGTGTTAACTGCCTGTTCACAAGAATCAACCCCTTACGAAGAGATCAATCAGACTCTTCCTGATTCAGGTCAACAGGGCTATATACAGACCCATTAGGTCAGATTAACCTTGGTACGGCTCCAATTCATAGCCTTCTGACATTAATTTCATGACACCGCCCGCAAGGTTTTTGACATTATATCCCTGTTGTGCCATAAAACTTGCTATCTGCGCTGTACGGGATCCCGTTCTACAAATCAGACCGATCTCCACATCCTTACCGCCAAGCTCATCCATCTGCTTTAAAAAGCCCTCAGCATCATAATTTCCCATCTCATCAAAAAATGTAATCGTTTTACATCCCGGGACAATACCCGTCTGACGCCATTCCATAGCTGTTCTAATATCAACAACCTTCATATCCGAGTTTTCTAACATCTCTTTATCTGGATATACGTTCATAATCATCCTTTATATATAACAATAAATATTATATTTATAATAGAATGAAATTATATCTAAAAATAACTACGCTTTTATTAAGATAAAGAAACACGAGGCTGTTTAAAGTAATTTTAATCTGAATTCCATGGTATTTTGAGGACGAAACAGGCGCCTCCGTTCTTATTGCAAACCTCTAAAGAACCATTGCAGTGATCTTCCACGATCATTTTAGACATATATAGACCCAGACCCGTGCCGTCAACCTCTTCCTTTGTTGTAAAATATGGGTCAAACACACGAGAAATATTTTCCTGGTCAATCCCACCTGCATTGTCACATATACTTAATTGATAATGATCCTGTATCGTCTCCGCCTTGATCTCTATTTTTCCCTCGCTGACACCCTTCTCATCAATGACATCTTGCGCATTTTTTAATATATTCAGAATAACCTGTTTTAACTCGTTAGGATAAGACATAAACTTCTGTGGGGACTCAAGAGAAGATTCCAACACGATTCCCTGAACATCCAAAGAAGGCCCGATAATGCTCAAAGAACCGTTGACTATCTCATTTAGACTTGTCTCACTTTTTTCTCTATCTGGTCTAAAAAAGTCTCTAAAGTCTGAAATTGTCGTTGAGAGATGGTAGGTATACGTATTAATCTTCTCAAGGCTCTCTTCTATCAGCTCTCTTTTTAACCCATCCAACTGCATTTGCAAAGTCATAGAACTTGTTGTAGCTACAATAGCAGAAAGGGGTTGGCGCCATTGATGGGCAATCATGGAGAGCATCTCACCCATCTGAGCCAAACGCGACTGGGCCAATATCTGCTTATCTTTTTTTCGATTTTCCGCAACCGCATTTGAAATCTTTTCTTCTAATGATGCATTAATATTTTCAAGTTCCTTTTGAGACTTTGCATACAAGCGGTTTAGTTCAACTGCACACTTAAAACTCTTATTAACATCCCAGGTAGCCGAAGGCACAATGAAGAGATAGATAACAATCATAAACGCAATCGCATAATGCACACTATCGTCATACAGTAAAAAAGCACCTAATAAAAGGATCAAAGCAGGCAGATTAAAGGCAAGATAGACACGGTAAATCGAACTTAATGTACTAAGGGAACCGGAGGATAGGCCAACGATAAGTATCAAGACCATATATTCATAAGGTGAAGGTGCATATACAGCGCATAAGACGCTTCCCATTCCCCATGTGACACCTGCTATCGCAGCTATCACTATATGCAGATTTATAAACCTGTTGCACGATTTTTCCGTAAATACCGTCCCTTTGTAATATGCAGCAAGCGAAAGACGAACAATTGGATAGCTAAATTGAATAAAAGCCCAGGTAAATAAAACCGGTCCGGGGATAAACGTATATAAGAACCATGTATAGATCAATGCACTCATTACGTAAGCAAAGATCGATTTATAGCTTACGGATATAAACAGATGAATCAGTTCACTATAATTATCTGCATAATGAGGCTGATTACATATTTCTTTCATTTTTATATTCACTTTGTAATCCCTTTACAACTATAGATAGTAACAAAATAATATAAAAAAAAACTATATTTAAAAAACTAAATAAAGATCCTGCAGATTAAAACTTTATACTAAAGGGATACATCAAAAACAAGGAGTACACAAGATCCTGGGATAATCAAAAAAAGCCCTTACAGAGTCAAAAAACTTCCCGATGTAACTATAAGAAAATACGGAGGCTTACAAACCTGAAAGTTTTTCGATCACTACAAAGAAAAACGTTCCGGATCAAAAGTGAAACGGACTTTAGAAAAAAACTTTCATCGGAGATATTGCTGAAAGCTGCATTGATAGAGACAAAACAAGCGCAGCGAAGTTTCTATAAAACTAGCCGAAGGCGGTTGCAAAGCAAAGTTTCTTCGGTTACTACAAAGAAAAACGTTCCGGATCAAAAAAACTTTCATCGGAAATATTGCTGAAAGCTGCATTGATAGAGACAAATATATCCGGATACTTTGCTTCCATATCCGAAAGCATCTCTTTCATCGTTGCTCTGGCATGGGGCATCTTCACATCAAAACGCATCGCCGGACAGGCTTCATCTCCTATTGCTTCAAGGCCATTGTCTTTTACAAAACCCATTAACTGACGCTCACGCATCTGAATCAAGGGACGGATCACTATGATCCCGTTGCCAGCTTTATACTTTGGCGCCAGTGAACGCATCTGTCCGTTATAGATAAGATTCATAAAATAGCTCTCTGCTGCATCATCCAGATGATGGCCTAGGGCCAGTTTATTACAGCCATATTCCTGAGCTACTGAATAGAGCGAACCCCTTCGCATTCTAGAAAAGAAGGAACAAAAAGAAGAGTTTTTACGTATCTTTTCCTGAGCCGTCTCATAGATCTCCGTCTCTTTGACATGAAACTCTATTCCATATTCCGCGCAATGTCTGGCAAGATACTCAAAGTTCTCGCCCATCCCATACGAGACCGTTACGGCAATAAACTCAAAATCAAAAGGAGCCCGACGCTGCTGCTCTTTCATCGCATGGATAAGCGTCAACGAATCCTTTCCTCCGGAAAGTCCTACCAGAACCTTATCACCTTCTTCAATCAATCCAAAAGCAGCATTTGTCTTACCCAGTTGCGACATGATCTTCTTGGAAGGAACAATACTCTTTTGCTTAGCCAATATGCTCTACCATCTTGATAATAAAGTCTGCAGACTCTTTTGCCGAACTCTCTAGAAACTCATCAAAGGAGAA
>JBFEYO010000003.1:0-48106 GCA_041562075.1 Sulfurimonadaceae bacterium
CATGGTGAATATTTTGTCGGAGCGGTTATCTTTATTGCCAGTGTGTTTATTCCCATCATGAAGCTGCTTATCCTCTTTTTTTTGATGCACTCCGTTTACACCGGTTCAACATGGAAGCGTATTGAGAAAAACAGGCTATACAGAATGATACAAATTATTGGAAAATGGTCCATGATCGATATTTTTGTTATCGGCATGATGATTTCCATGGTGCATTTTGGTGAACTTGCAGAAGTAACCACTGGTCTGGCAGCCAGTTCTTTTGCTACAATGGTGGTTTTAACCATGTTTGCAACTGAAAGTTTTGATACCCGACTGTTATGGGATAAGAAGGAAGAGATAGATGAATGAAGACACACGTCTGGCTACAGGCTTGGCAAAGGAAAGCAAAGGCTTCTCTTTGGTATGGATCGCACCGATAATCGCCATTTTGATCACAACAGGTATGATCTACAAGACTTATGTTGATGCCGGTACACGCATTAAAATTGTCATCAATAACGGGGACGGAATCAAAGATGGCAAGACACCTATCATGTACAAGGGAATCAAGATCGGGGTAGTCGAAGATATACATATCAAAGAAGATGATGTCTCAAAGCTCGAGTTAAACGCCCTGATTAACAAAGCGGCCGCACCGGGAGTGACCCGTGAAGGAAATATGTTCTGGGTTGTCAAACCAAAGGTCAGTATTACGGAAGTCACCGGTCTGGATACTATTGTAAGCGGTGTATATATCTCTGTCATGCCGATAAAAAACAGTAAGGATGAGCTTTACGCTCTGCCTTACCAGGATCATTTTATTGCATTGGATTCGCCTCCTGTCGACACCTTTGACCCCGGATTGGCGATACAGATCAACACACTCAACAAGGGTGATATCGCCATAGGTGCACCGGTACTCTACAATAAACAGGCCATAGGTAAGGTAGAAGACAAGAGACTCTCTGCTGATCGTTTGAGTATCGATCTATTTATACGCATTGAAAGCAAGTATGCGGATCTCGTTCATACGGATTCGGTTTTTTACAAGGCAGATGCGCTTGATTTTCAGGCCAATCTCTCTGCCGTCAAATTTCAAATGGGCTCTTTTGCCTCTTTTATCGCCGGCGGTATTGCCATGCACAATACGCCAAGGGCCTTTGCCTCACCCCAGGCTGAGCCCAACCGCATATATAAACTCTACGATCACAAAGATGACATACTCCTAAGTGATGATGTAGTCGTACTTATGATGCAAGAACACCATGATCTAAGTCCCAATATATCAAAGGTCTTTTACAAAGGAGTAGAAGCGGGTGTCGTTAAGTCAATCACCTATGATCCGCAAAAGGACAGCACGCGTCTTAGCGTGAAATTGCATCAGAAATTTCGCTCATTTGCCAATGCTAAAGCCTACTTTTGGATCATCAAGCCCCAATTGGAGTTTGACGGCATATCCGGTCTTGATACGGTTGTAAGGGGCAGCTATATACGCTTTTCCAGCTCGGATATCAAAGCCCAGAAAAAAGATAGCTTTATCTTACATGAAAACCCGCCTCAGCCGGAAGGAAAGCATATCTCACTTCTAGCTGAAAACATGGAAGGCATAAAGGCCGGTGCCGGGCTTTTCTATCATAATGTCAAGATCGGTTCAGTCAACGGTTATACCATCAACGGGGACAAAAAGAGCTTTACCATTGATCTGATCATCCTTGATAAGTATCTTCAACTTATCAATGCAAGTTCCAGGTTCTATCATCATAGCGGTATTTCCCTTCGTGCAGATCTTCGTAAAGTGTCTGTGGAAACAGGCAGTCTTGAGACGATTATGCGTGGTGGAATTGCGGTAGAGACCTTTGATTTCAACACTGCTAAAAGAATGAAAAAGAATTATGTACTTTATGCTAACAAAGAACAGATGTTGCGAGCCAATTATCTTGCCTCTGGAGGCTTGATGTTAACGCTTTATGCAGATGAGTCGTACAATATCAAAGAAGCCTCTCCTGTTGTGTTTAAAAATATCAAAGCAGGGGAAGTGGTTAATCATGTTTGGAACAAAGGGCAGGGCTGCTTTGAAACCACCGTTTTCATTAACCCAGAATTTGCCTCTGAAGTTCATGCCAATACACGTTTCTATGATCTAGGTGGTATTGAGGCCAAGATCGGTCTTGATGGGGTTAACATCAAAGCTACAAGCATGGAAACCATCCTTTCAGGAGGGGTGGGTTTTTATACTCCGGCAGTGCCTCAGAAGGATTTGGCAAACAACAAAGACCGTTTTGTATTGCATAAGAGTCTATCGGCGGCTCAGGAGAGTTTTATGAACCTGGAGTTTGTTTCATCTGATCCTTCCGGACTAAAAGCCGGCAGCCCGATCAGATATAAAGGTGTCCGTATCGGTGAGATCGCGCAACTCGAGCTTGAAGATCGGCAGGTGAAACTATATGCGCAGGTAGAGCGTAAGTACCGAAAAATGATCAACAGCACCAGTCTGTTTTGGATTGACGACTTTTCACTCTCTATTCAGGGTCTTAAAAACCCTGCTTCAGCGCTGTTGGGACCTTATATATCCCTTAAGCCCGGTGACTCGCAAACACCGCAAAATACATTCACACTTATGAGTAAGGCCCCGTTGCCGCATGACGGTCAGGAAGGCCTTCGCATCCATGTTTTAGCAGATCGCCTGGGTGGTTTAAAGCCTGGCTCTCCTTTATATTATAGACAGGTCAAAATCGGCTCCGTGGTGCAATATGCTTTAAGCCAGGATGCTAAAAGTGTCGATATGGAACTCTTTATAGAACCATGCTATGCCCATTTGATCCGTTCAAACTCCTATTTTTTCAATGCCGGCGGCGTAGGTATGGACATCGGTCTTTTCAGTGCAAAGGTTCAAACAGAGACCCTTGAGAGTATTCTTACCGGCGGGCTTGGTGTATTAACACCCGATGAGTTTGAAGAGCAAGCGGAGGAGGGTGCGCAATTCAGACTCCATGACACCTTCGATGAAGATGCGCTGGAATGGGCACCGGAGCTTTACAGTGAACGCGAAGAGTGCCGGGTTTAGCCTCTAATGACCAAGGTAATAACCGACCTTGTAGCGCACCAGCGTCTTTTGCTTAGGCAAGGGGTATCGGTGATAGGAGTACTCTATGGTCTGCAGCGAGGTGTCATCCAGGATCTGATACCCTGATTGATCGACGATCCTAAGCTCACTTATGTCTCCGTTGGGATGTAGATAAAACTCGACGATATTGATTGCATTGACATTCAGGTTTCGCGGTATGTTGACCGGTCCCAGACGATTAAGCTGTTCCTGGGTGATACGTCGCATGATCTCCTGATTGTCTACAATATACTGTTTCTCACCCTCAGAAAGTTTTCCGAAGGCTTCTCCGTAGGCCTCCTTGAAATCGCTGCCGATATGCGTTCCTTTTTGCACACTTTTCTTCACCTCGGTCTTGCTCTTTTGTTTTTTGGACAACATGGCATACAGACCTTTTTTCACCGGCGTCTTGGAGATATTGATATCTTTATTGACAACTTTTTGTACATGCTTATATGCTTTTTTCGTCGGGTCAGGTTTCTCCTGTGTCTTTTCAGGCAGAGGCTTTTGGACGGTCTTGGCTACAGCAGGTTTGTTTTCGGTCTGCTTCTTGGCTGGAGGAGTAGGTGTCTTGAGCTGTTTTCCCTTTGGCAGTGGCGGGGCTTTTGTTACAGGAGGAAGTTTATTATTGACAGCAGCCGTTTTTGCACTTTTTTGAGGCTGCTCTTTAAGGGCCACCTTGATACGGTGCTCTTGCTTACGTTCGGCGGGCTGAGGCGAATACCGCATCAAAAAGTCAAAAAGAAGAATGAGCAGAATATGAAACATGATAGCGATCAATAATGCTGCGGTACTTCTACTCATATACTGTCTTTAAACTCCTAAAATAGGGCTTTTTCATTGTTTTTTAGCATTATATCCTTTTAGAATAAATTGCATTTAAAACTCTTTGGCTATACTTCTGAGAATTATTACATGATAGGATTTTTATGAATACTCAATCAAGTCAGGAAGCTTTCAATAAAGCACAGGAACTTATCCCCGGGGGTGTAAACTCGCCGGTACGTGCATTCAGTAGCGTCGGTGGAACGCCCTTGTTTATCCAAAAGGGTGAGGGCGGATATCTGCTTGATATTGATGGAAATAAATATATCGATTATGTGCAGTCCTGGGGGCCTTTGATCTTTGGTCATGCTGATGAGACCATTGAAAATGCGGTCATTGCAGCCGTTAAAAACGGGCTTAGTTTCGGTGCGCCTACCTTGGCTGAGACCGAGTTGGCAAAGACGGTTGTCGATTTGATACCCTCCATGGAGAAAATCCGTTTTGTTAGCAGCGGAACCGAAGCCGTGATGTCGGCCATCCGTTTGGCGCGCGGTTATACAGGCAGGGATGATATCATCAAGTTTGAGGGCTGTTATCACGGGCACAGTGATTCGCTGCTTGTTCAGGCGGGTTCAGGTATGGTGACCTTCGGCTCGCCTAGTTCACCGGGTGTCCCCGCTGACTTTACCAAACATACCTTGCTTGCAAAATACAATGATATCGATAGCGTCAAGGCTTGTTTTGCCAACAGTAAAGATATCGCATGTATTATCATAGAGCCTATCGCAGGAAATATGGGACTTGTCCCGGCAGACAAAGAGTTTTTGGCGGAGTTGCGTCAATTATGCGACGAGCATGGAACATTATTGATTTTTGATGAAGTCATGAGCGGCTTTAGAGCCACACTTCGGGGTGCTGAAGATATTGTAGGTACTGTGCCTGATCTGATCACTATGGGTAAGGTTATCGGAGGAGGTATGCCTGTCGGTGCCTTTGGCGGTAAAAAGGAGATTATGGCACAACTCTCACCTGAAGGACCGGTGTATCAGGCCGGCACTCTCAGCGGTAACCCTGTAGCTATGGCCGCCGGTCTGGCAGCGATCAACAAACTCAAGAACAACAGTATCCTCTTTGGCATCCTTGAAAAACGTGCCATACGTCTGCTTGAGGGCATGAAAGAAGCCGCAGAAGCCAATGGGATCTCCCTACAGACAACGACCCGAGGCTCCATGTTTGGTTTCTTTTTCAGTGATACACCGGTTAAAAACTTTGATGACGCCTGCAATAGCGATGCCAAGCGCTTTGCAGCTTTCCATCAGGGTATGATCGAGGAAGGGATCTATTTTGCATGTTCCCTTTATGAAACGGGTTTTATCTCTACCGCCACGACCGATGAGATGATAGAGCAGACCATTGAAGCTGCCAAGAGGGTTATGGAGAAGATTTCATGAGTGAAGAGCAAAAACCCAAATTCAAACCTATCATAGAGGGTGTAGACAGCCTGTCATTGGGTGTGTCTATGGTAGTGGCCGTGCTTATCGGTGTGGGTATCGGTATTGGTCTGCAAAAACTCTTTGATGTGAAATGGGTCTTATGGATCGGTGTGTTTATCGGGATCGCTGCAGCATTTTTAAATGTCTTCAAGGCCTATAGCAAACAGATGAAAGAGTTTGAAGAGCTGAAGAAAAACAATCCGCGCTACCAGGACCAAAAACCTATTTACGGTGATGAGGACAATGACTAAGAACATCGTTAGAGTTGTATTGATTCAGCTACTATTCTCTCTTGTTCTCTTTGTTCAGGGGTATTGGTACTGGTTACTGAATTTTCAGCTAGCCTTTATCTCCTCTGTTTTGATCATTATGGGCTCCTTTTACAGTTATAGACGTATGATCATCAAGCGTCTGGAATCCGGTGAAGCGGGAGATGATGTTCTTTTAGAGAAACTTGAAGACCCGCATGGGCTGTATGAAGAAGAGTATGATGAGACTCCTCATGAAGCACTTGATCTCAAAGAAGTCATCAAAGATGAAAGAGCCAAATTAAAAGCCAATAAACAAAGCTTTAAAAAGACGCTCAAATCAACACCGGCACTCTTTTCGCCCTTACGTTTTGTACCTTATCTCTTTCTGGTCCTCAGTTTTATCGGACTAAACAACAATAAGATCCTGGATGTGCCGGCATTCCTGATTGGTCTGGGAGCGGGGGTGCTCACCGCCATCTTCCTGGGAAGACACTGGATAAGCAAGGCTATGAAGTAATCAGGGGTATGTTTAAGATCGTCGCGGTGTTCTTAAAGTCAATAAAGATATTCATCTCTTCAGCAAAGCGTTTGAGATCAGAAATGGCCACCGCTTTGACCAGTTCACTTTCAACTTCAATAGAAAATAGCGTATATTTTTTATCTTCCGTACGGATGTATTCACCGACACGGAAATAGAGTTTTGTCGTTATCGTGTCTGAGGCCGTGTGCATTGCATAGATCTTGTTTAACAGCTTGATAAACTTTTCGGTCTGGATGCGGATCTCGGGGATCGTTGGATCGAGTTCTTTTAGATACTCTATCTCATTGCCTATGGAGTTGGAGCTTATACATAAGTCAATAAGCGTATAGATGTTGACCAGATCACCTTTTTCAACCGAGGGCTTGGTGTAATGAAAGGCCGGGGATTGATAAAGTCTCAGTCCGATCTCCTCTTCATTGTCGTATCCAACCATGAGCGCAAAAAATTTAAAACGCCCAAACTCCAGGTCAATAAAACTGGTCTTAAAACCGGTGTTTGTTTTAGCATAAGTAATGGCCAGTTCAAACAAAGAAGAAGCATCCGTATATCCCAAAAGATATTGGGCTTCATTGTTCAGAGATATTATCTTTCCATTACTATCAAAAAGCAGATAGGGGTTATAATCAAATTCGATCCACTTTTCACAAAAGTTCATTCTTACTCTTCGATATAGTTTTTAAGTTTACGCCCCACTTTCGGGTGCTTTAGCTTCTTGATCGCTGACGATTCGATTTGGCGCACACGTTCGCGGGTGACATTAAGCTCTTTACCAATCTCTTCAAGGGTACGATCGCTTTCGTCATCCATGATCCCAAAACGCATCTTGATTACTGCTTTTTCTCTTTCATTTAGTTGTTCGAGTACGCTTTCGATCTGAAGCTTCAGGTCATCTTTAAGAATGGACTCTGCCGGTGAAATAGAGTTTTTATCTTCAATGAAATCACCAAAACGACCGTCTTCCTCATTTCCGATAGGCGCCTCAAGAGAAATAGGTTCTTTGGTGATCTTAATGACATTTTTAACCTTCTCAACCGTTAGTCCGACTTCTTTTGCAATCACATCAACACCTGGCTCTTTCCCTTCTTCCTGAAGGTGTTTACGCATAATCTTGTTGATACGGTTGATTGTTTCAATCATATGAATAGGGATACGGATAGTACGCGCCTGATCGGCAATGGCACGGGAGATTGCCTGACGGATCCACCACGTCGCATAGGTCGAAAATTTGTATCCTTTTTTGTACTCAAACTTGTCTACCGCCTTCATAAGACCGATATTCCCTTCCTGGATCAGGTCCAGGAAAGGCAGACCACGGTTGGTATAGCGTTTCGCAATAGAGACAACCAGGCGTAAGTTTGATTTTGCCATACGTGTTTTGCCAATCTCTGAGATATCCTTACCGCGCTTGATCTGCTCTAAAATATCCATCAGCTTCTCAGGTTCCATATCAAAACTGTCTTTTGATGCTTCGTTGGTCTGAATAAGCTTTTTGATCTCCATATAGGTGCTTACCATAGTGGCTTCGGGTACTCTGGCTGTTACATCTTCTTTGCTGAGATTAACAATATCCTCGAGTAAAAGAGCGTGATTCTTTTTTAATGTCTCATTAAAAAGCGGAAGCTTATACTCTAAACGCTTGAGCTCTTTTTCAAAACCGTCTTCACTATGAAGAGCCGTTTCCATGGATTTTACTAATTCATTGATCAGCTTGGAAGTTGGTCCCAGGTCCAGTAGACGCTCTTTTAGGATTTTCTTTTTGAAACTTGCCGTTAGATGATGCATGATGTGTCCCGCATCATCCTTGTCCTCCGGAAACTCCTTCTCCGTTGATTTAAGCCAGTCTTTCTTCGCTTTTTCCAACGCTTTAAAGCTTGATACGACCTTTTCAACACGCTTTTTGTCCTTGGCCGTCAGCTTTACTTCTTTATCATCATCATTGTCATCATCATCATTTGAAGAGTCGTTTGAATCATCACCACTATCCCCCTCATCTTCAAAGTTTTTGAAGAGTTCTTTTACACGGCGCTCTCTATTAATCAGAGGCTCTTTATAATCAAGAATAAAGTCGATTAGATAGGGAACTGAACAAATCGCATCAAGTATGATATCTTCCCCGTTTTCTATACGTTTGGAGATAGAGACCTCTTCTTCTTTGGTGAGCAGTGGTATTTGGCCCATTTCACGCAGATACATACGTACTGGCGAATCAGAGCGCGACCATTCAAGCAGCTCACGCTCCTTCATGATATCAAACTCTTCACCGTCAGCGTCTTCTAGCATCTTCTGTTGTGCTGCGCGACGCGCGTCAGACTCCTGCTTGTTTAGTACCTTTGCGTGTTCGGAGGAAGTAAAGAGGCACTTTTTATATTTTTGAGAATGTTTTAAAACATTTTTAGCCTGAGCTGCCGTAGGAGCTTTTTCAAATAGCTCGACAATCTCTTCATAAGTGATGCAGGTATCGTCCGCATGATTGGCAAATAAGTCTTCTAGGTTTTTGTTTAGCTCTTTTGCTGACAAAGAGGGCTCCTTGGGGAAGTATTGGTTATACATTGATGATTTAATGAAATTTAAAGGTTGGATTATACCGAAATATTTATTAAACAAAGCTATATCGTCTCTTCGATGCTTTTATGTAGGCCTACAGGCCACTTCGTTCTAAATAAATTTTTTTATCAACACAATCATACTATTTATTTTGGAACGCTGATTGCTTTAGCTTACTTAAGATAACGAAGGAGCACAGATGCAAAATGGATTTTATTCTGCTGCCGGCGGGATGGTTGCCCAGTTTTCAAGACTTGACAACATCACCAACAATCTTGCCAATTTAAATACAAACGGATACAAGCGCCAAGACCTTGTGATGGGTGATTTTTTACGACTGTACCAGGAAAAACGTGATGAGCTGCCACTGGCAAATCAGACTAAAGAGGGTGCCAAGTTCACGCATCGAAGTGTTGCTCGCGTCCCTCAGATTATTGAATCATACCGGGATATGAGCGTAGGTGCCTTTGAGCAAACGGGCAACAACCTGGATGTCGCACTCAAAGAGAAAAACCTCTTTTTTGCCGTACTTACACCAGATGGTATCAAACTAACAAAGGATGGTGCCTTTACATTGAATGATGAGGGTGTCCTCACAACCAAGCAGGGCCACAAAGTCTTGCCTGCGGATCATTTCAAAAACGGGAATTTTATTGAGCTTAACGCGGATGCGACAACGATTGAACTCGATAAAAATGGACGTTTTTCCTATTTGCTTTCAGGAAATGAACGCTTTATCCCTTCGAGTGCACTTATGCTGGTTGAGCCGGAGAATGTCAGTTCGCTTAAACCTTCGGGAGACAATCTCTTTACACCCGATAGCGCTGATCCTCTCACACCGGTTGAGCAGAGCGGGGCAGCTGCCCAGGGCTTTTTAGAAAAGAGTAATGTGAATGCAATCAAGTCAATGGTCGGCATGATTGAAGCACATCGATTGGTGGGTATGTATCAAAAAGCCATGGATACCCAGATGAATGAAATGAACCGTGAAGCGATTGACAAGATTGCTTCGACTCGGGCTTAATAAAGGAATTAAATCATGATGAGATCACTTTATACAGCATCTACAGGGATGCTGGCACAACAACTGCACATCGATAACACGTCAAACAACATCGCCAATGTGAACACCATCGGCTTTAAGTCCTCCAGAGCCGAGTTTGCCGATCTGATGTATCAGACAATGGAGTATGCAGGCACGGGAACGTCTCAAATCACCAAATCACCTACGGGTATAGAAGTTGGTCTGGGGGTACGACCCACTGCTACTACCAAGATATTTACAGAGGGAAATCTTAAACAAACCTCCAATAACCTTGATGTGGCGATCACCGGTAAAGGTTTTTTCAAAATAGAGTTGCCAGACGGTACAGAATCGTATACCCGAAATGGTGCTTTTAAGCTGGATGAGAACGGAACTGTCGTTAATTCTGACGGATATAAGCTTATTCCTGAGATCGTTGTTCCCGATGACGCTACAGACATCTCTATCGGTACTGACGGAATTGTTACAGTAATCCAACCGGGGCAGACTCAAGGAACACAAATCGGCCAGATCACTACTATTAATTTTATCAATCCTGCTGGACTCCATGCCCTGGGGGATACACTCTTTCTTGAAACCGAAGCTTCAGGCGTACCCATTGAAGACACACCCGGTTTGAACGGATTAGGTCCTCTCAGACAAGGTTTTGTCGAACTCTCCAATGTCCAATTGGTCGTTGAACTCACCGAGCTGATCACCGGGCAAAGGGCTTATGAAGCAGATTCCAAGGCAATCACCACTTCGGATGAAATGCTTCAGACTGTTGTCAACCTCAAACGCTAATAGCATCCTAAAAGATGCTATTATTAAATAATATGAACCCATCTTCTGCTCTCATTTAAACTACGTTAAACCTCCATTTGGATACAATCACGAAAATTTATATACACGCAGGATTTATAATGCAAACTATTGAAGGTAAAGTCTGGAATTTCGGCAAAGATATCGATACTGATCTCATTATTGCCGCTAGATACTTAAACACTTCGGTTCCTGAAGAACTTGCTAAACATGTGATGGAGGATGCTGATCCTCAATTTGTTGAAAAAATGCAAGCAGGCGATATCATCGTTGCCGGTGAGAACTTTGGATGCGGATCTTCCCGTGAACATGCCCCAATCGCGCTTAAGGCTGCCGGTGTAGCTGCTGTTATTGCACCTACATTTGCGCGTATCTTTTATCGCAATGCCTTTAATATGGGTCTGCCGATCTTTGAGCTTGAAGAGAGTGCAGAGATTAAAGAGGGTCACACCGTACGTGTTAATATGGACGAAGGTACAGTTACAGATGTCACGACAGGTAAAGAATACAAGTTTACTCCGATCCCACCATTTATGCAAGAACTTATTGCCGCGGGTGGATTGATGAACTTTGCAAAAAAAGAAGTGGAAGAGGCAAAATAATGGCTACATATAAAATCGCGCTAATCAAAGGTGACGGAATCGGTCCTGAGATCATCGATGAGGCTGTTAAAGTACTCGATGCTGTGGCTTCAACCGAAGACTTCTCTTTAAAATACAAAGAAGTCCTTATGGGCGGGATCGCTTATGACGTGCACGGTGATCCTCTTCCTCAAGAGACCATCACAACTGCTATGGAAAGTGATGCGGTCCTTTTCGGTGCTATCGGTGGGGAAAAATGGGATAACCTTCCTCGAGAGAAACGCCCGGAATCCGGACTACTTCGTTTCAGAAAAGAGCTTGGTGTATTTGCCAACCTTCGTCCGGCGATGGTCTATGACGAACTTATCAATGCCAGTTCACTTAAACCTGAGATTATCAAAGGTGTTGACCTTATGGTGGTGCGCGAGCTTATCGGCGGCATCTATTTCGGAGAACCCAAAGGACGTGATGAGAACAGAGGCTGGAACACCATGGTATACAGCCGTGACGAGATCAACCGTATTGCACATGTTGCCTTTAAATCAGCTATGGAGCGTGATAGACGCGTATGCTCCATTGATAAAGCAAATGTATTGGATGTCTCACAATTGTGGAGAGAAGAAGTAGAAGAGGTTGCCAAAGAGTATCCGGAAGTCCAGTTGACCCATATGTATGTGGATAATGCAGCGATGCAGCTTATCCGTGATCCAAAACAGTTTGATGTCATGCTTACGGGAAATATCTTCGGAGATATCCTTTCGGATGAGGCATCTATGCTTTCTGGTTCTATTGGTCTGCTTCCATCTGCTTCAGTGGGTAGCAAGGTTGGTGTTTATGAGCCGATTCACGGCTCTGCACCGGATATTGCGGGACAAGGAATCGCGAACCCTATTGCAACGATCTCTTCGGCATCTATGATGCTTCGTTACGCCCTTAATGAGGTAACAGCTGCGGACAAGATCGATGCGGCTATTGCTAAAGCACTTAGTGAAGGTTACCGCACTAAGGATATCAGTATGTATGATGCCAAAGAGGTGTGTTCAACTTCTGAAATGGGGTCAATTATCGCCAATTACGCGGCACAATGCAAACTCTAACATTAGCCAATATATATGAACTTCAGGGCCTCAAGGAAGAGGCTCTGGAGATCTATCAGGAGATCTTAAAAAAAGACCCTTCCAATGCTGATGCCAAGATTGCTATACGCCGACTTAGCGGTATGCGAAAAAAGTTTCTGGGTTGCAATGAACAGATGAAAGAGTTCTTTATCCAAATGGAAGACCCGATAGAGCTTAATGAATTTGAAAGGTGGTTATTAAAACTATGGAATTAAAAGACGTTATTCTTTCCACATTGGAAGAGATAGAGCATAGCAAAGACGAGACACCTTCATCTCAGGAAACTATTGCATCCTCTGCACAAAGTTCTCAATATGACACTGCTTCAAATACATTAAACCCTACACACAACGAAGTGCTTTTCCTGGAAAACATCCGTGAACGTATCCATGTGCTTTTCGAAGGTTTTCAATCCCCCAACAATGTCAATATAGAAGCAAAAGTTGATTTGACGCTCAATTTTCTAGAATACCTTCTTTCTGCCATTGAAACCCGACTTAAAGAGATTAAATGAAACAGTTTCGCATACTGATCGATTGTGCCGACAAAAAGGGGCTTGTCTATAAAGTCTCCAAGCTTTTTTATGAACTTGAGTTAAACATCCTCTCCAATCATGAGTTTGTAGACAGTGACCATGAGAAGTTTTTTATGCGTAGCGTGGTCGAAGGGGACATAGATGCACCTACTTTGGATCAAAAACTATCACAGATCCTTCCGGAAGAAGTTAATTTTCATGTTATCTCACCAAGGAAAAAGAATATTGTATTGATGGTGACCAAAGAGTCCCATTGTCTTGGGGACATTTTGATCCGATATGAAGCAGGGGAACTTGACGCGAATATTGTGGGTGTCGTCTCTAATTATAATCTTCTTGAGCCCCTTGTTTCAAAGTTCAACATCCCCTTTTATTGTGTCTCCCACGAGGGACTTGACAGAGAAACCCATGAACAAAAGGTCCTTGAGTGCCTTAGTCAATTCAAAGACATTGATTATATTATCCTTGCAAAATACATGCGTATTCTCACACCGAAGTTTGTAGAAGCCTATAACGATAGAATCATTAACATTCATCACTCTTTCTTAC
The DNA here is from genome assembly GCA_041562075.1 of Sulfurimonadaceae bacterium. Classification (GTDB taxonomy): domain Bacteria; phylum Campylobacterota; class Campylobacteria; order Campylobacterales; family Sulfurimonadaceae. The sequence continues at coordinate 13,309 of JBFEYO010000003.1, forward strand.
CTGCCTTTATCGGTGCCAATCCTTATAAGCAGGCTTATGAGCGCGGAGTGAAGATCATTGGTGCAACGGCGCACTTTGTCAACAATGATCTTGATGAGGGACCGATCATCTCCCAAGATGTTATTCATGTCAATCATGATCATTCCTGGAAGGATATGCAGCGTTCGGGCAGAGATGTTGAAAAAGTCACTCTTTCACGAGCGATTAAACTGGCCCTTGAGGATCGTATCTTCGTCTATAAAAACAGAACGGTGATCTTTTAATGCTCAATATTGTACTGGTCCATCCCCAGATACCCAATAATACCGGTGCCATTGGCAGACTCTGTGTCAACACCGCCTCCAGCCTGCACCTTATTAAACCTATTGGCTTTGATATCGACGAGAAAGCCGTAAGAAGAGCAGGGCTGGACTACTGGCATAAGCTTGATTTGCATGTATGGGAAAGTCTTGAAGCTTTTTTCGAAGCTGTTCCTGAAGCCAAAGAAGGTTTTTTTGCCACTACTAAAACAGACAGACCTTACTTCGAGGTCTCTTATCCGGAAAACGGCTATATTTTCTTTGGTAGCGAAACCAAGGGGATTCCAGAAGAGGTTCTAAATGCACACCCTGATCAGTGTATTACCATTCCTATGACAAAAGAGGGGAGAAGTCTTAACCTTGCCATCAGTACAGGAATCGTTCTATATGAGGCGATCAAGCAGAACTTTACACCTTACCAAGAATTAATGTGAAAGCCTTTTTTGATATTGTGGTCCCGGTGTTGTTTATACTTTTTTTGATCTATATTTTTGCAGGTTACCACGCCTCAAAACACAATACGAAAGAGAGAGAAGAAGATTAAAGGAGCTTATCCGCCAGCTCTTCCAAGGATCTCTCAAATCTTGAGAACATTGATTCCGCTTTTTTAATAATCTTTGCCATTTTCTATCCTTTAGTTGACATTTTGACTGTTTGTTGAGATAAGTTTATAGGGATATTTCATTCTAAATAATTTATATTGCAAATTGTCATATATTTTTGTAAAATGATGTCAGTGAACTATGATTACAGTGTGATATATCAATCAAGGGTATTGACCATCTCTAAAACTAGGAGTAGATCATGATGAAAAGTTTTAATGATATCGTTGAACAGATCAAAGACGTAGTATCTGAAGATTTCCCCGGAAAAAAAATCTTTGATAAGGATATTGCCGCTCTGCTGGGTATTACCCAGATGAATTTTGCTACCATGAAGAAGCGTGATAAAATCCCTTATGAAGAACTATTGGAATTTTGCGCCCGTCGGTCCATAGCGATCAATTGGCTTTTATTTGGCCAATCCCCGGAAAGCCTTGTCGAGGCTACCAACAAGTTTTATATGATACGTTATTTCAACGATGTCAGTGCTTCTGCCGGAGGAGGTGGAGTAGGTGATGTCGAAGACTCTGTCGAACTGATGCTTGAAGGAAACTTTGTCGCTTCCTTGGGTGGCGAAAGAGAACTGAAAAACATTGAAGCACTCAATGTCTCCGGTGATTCCATGGAACCTACCTTCTCTTATGGGGATATGATCTTTATTAATAGAAGTAAGGTAGATATCGGACGCGGAGGTGTTTTTACTATAAATACTGAAGCCGGTCTATTCATTAAAAGATTACAAAAGCGTATTGACGGTAAAATCGATGTTATTTCAGATAATAAAGAATATGAGAAGCAGACACTCGAACCCCATGAGCTCACTGTTGTAGGGCGCGTTGTTGGAAGGTTTGGCGCTGTAGATTAACAAAGGAATAGTTATGCGATACTTTCATTATTGTGCAGGAGTACTTTTGTTGGCCCTGATCTCAGGGTGCACAAAGACTCCTCCTCCTGATGAAGCGATCAAAGACTTGAGCTTATTCCCGCAAAATGCACAGACTTATGTGCATAATGCTCTCAACCACACCTCACTACTAACGCGACAACAACATTATGACGGGGTTTATTTTGAGCCCTGGAACTACACTAAACCACCCTTTGAGAAAGAAGAGATACTCTGGCCCTTTGCAAGCTATACCTCTGATAAAAGTTTCGGAGAGAACCTTCAGCCTATCAATGAAGCATGGTTTGAACAGATGCGAAGCAATGGCAATTATGAATCCTATGGCACTTTAAACAAAAAAGCTGTCTCATTGACCTACCTCGATCTACGTAATTTCCCAACCCGCAGACCGGTCCTTAAAGATCCAAAGATAGCAGGAGAGGGTTTCCCCTTTGATTATATGCAAAACTCGGGCATTCATGCCAATGAGCCTCTCTTTGTATCTCACCTTTCAAAGGACGGAGAGTGGGCCTATGTCTTTACCTCCTATGCAACAGGCTGGGTTCCCCTAAGAGATATCGCCTATATCAATGATAAGGTAGCCGGAGAATGGCAAAAAGCAAGACAAATAGAACTGATAAGCGATCATTACCCGATTAAAGACTACAAGGGTGATTTTGTTTTTCACAGTCGTATCGGAATGCGTCTGGCACTTATTTCTATCAAGCAAGAGGAGTATGTGGCTCTGGCCATCACTGCCGGGAAGAATCATACAGCCACCTATTCCAAGGTACATATTCCCCGGAATTTGGCCAGTGAAACAACACTGCTGCTTAATCAAAAAAACCTCGAATCAATTGCCAACATAATGCTGCAAAGCAATTATGGCTGGGGCGGATTATATGCGCAACGTGACTGTTCTTCCATGCTCAGGGACCTCTATTCTCCCTTTGGTATCTGGCTGCCTCGCAACTCTTCTCAGCAGGCCAAGGTGGGTAGGGTGATCTCTTTTGAAGGGCTAAGCAATGATGAAAAACGCCAGAAGATAAAGGCAGAAGCCGTTCCTTTTGAAACCTTGCTCTATAAACAGGGGCACATCTTGCTCTATTTGGGAGAATATGAGGGAAAAATCACCGTTATGCATAATGTATGGGGAATCAAGACACTCAGAAATGGCGTATCCGGGCGAAAGGTCATTGGAAAGACCATTATCTCTTCTTTGGACCTTGGAAGTTCACAAAAAGATTATGATGAAAATGCGGGTATCGTCTCCCAGCTCTTAAGTATGAATATAATTACCCAGGAAAATTAGGACAAAATATCCAGAAGGGAGCCCAGCATCTGGTCCTGGGTCTTGATAGCAGTTCCTTGTACTTCATGACCTCTTTGGATCACCACTTGATCTGTCAACTCTTTACTCAAGTCGGTCTGACTTAAATCAGAACCATTATTATCTGCTGCTTGAAAATTCGCCTGTACACCATTGGCCGTTTCACCAAGGGTTGTACGAGTAGGGACAAATCCATCCGTATTGACATTGGCTACGTTATGGGCATTGACATTGGCATACTGCTGATGTGCCAACATAGATGATACATTTGCTGAAATATTTAACATACGAATATCCTTCTAAGGGTTATGATACAACAGGAAATGTAAAAAAGGTGTAAAAAAAAGAGATTAATTACAGAGGTGCCTCGGCACCTTGTATTAATGAAGGTCTGCGTTTAGTTTGATCTCACGCGTACTTCGGCGTACAGACATCTCACCGCTTTGAGAATCCTGACGGAAGTGAAGCCCGTTTAATGACGCCAACTCTTTACCTTTGAAAAGGTTTCCAGAAAGGTTGGCGCCAGGATTGGCGGCATTGATCTTCTCAAGCTCTTCACTGGAAATCGTAAATTTTGTGCCCTCTAAAACAGCGATACCGGCATCAATAATACAGGCGTCGCCTAAGGGAATACCACATGTTGAGTTGGCACCAAGAAGAGTGTTTTCTCCTACAGAAATAGGATTGCCGTCTGTTCCGCTTAGGACACCAAGGATACTTGCACCTCCGCCGACATCTGATCCGGCACCGACGATTGCAGAGCTGGAAATACGCCCTTCAACCATGACCGAACCTGTTGTACCGGCATTAAAGTTGATATATGACGCACCAGGCATAACCGTCGTTCCTGCATGTAATTGCGCCCCAAAGCGCACTTTTCCTGTATCAAGAATACGGGTGTTGTCTGCAGGAATGATATGCTGAAGAAAACGAGGGAACTTATCTACAAAATCGATCTCCGGATACTCATTACGTAATTTAAGTTCGATCTCATTAACACGTAAATAATCAAGATCGATCGGTGTATTTCCATGCCATGCAACATTTGGAAGGGCACCGAAAGCTCCGTTTAGGTTAATGCCGCGCAAAGGCACTTTACCTTGTGATAGGGCATAAAGTTTGAGATATGTAGCCTCAACACTCACACATGCCGCATCCTCGAATAAGAAAACAAGACGGAATTCACCCTCTTTCATACCATCATCTAGCAGTAGCTGGAAAAGTTGAATGATCACCTGTACATTTCTATGGGCATCACCGACCGCTTCAGAAAGATACGGATTAAAACTGTCCATTGCATGTTTTACAAAATCAAAAGTAATATTGACGCTTACTTCACTTTGTGTATTATCAATCTCAATCCCACAGGACTTAAGTGCTGCGATAAAAACAGCTGCGGAACCAAAGTTTTCATTCCAGTTAACTACCGGATAGTTCGCTTGGAGTACTTTTTCATTATCCAATTGGCTAAGATCAACACGACAGATACCGAATCCAATAGGGTCTTTATACCCCGGTGCTGATTTCACCTCTTCTACTAATGCCTTAAACTCTTCGACTGTTTTAATCATAATCTAACTCGCTTACAAAAATTTTTCGAATAATACCATAAGAGAACTTATTTCCTAAAAGTAGGCAATAGGCATAAGTTTAATAGCAGTTTAGATGATATCAGGGATAGAAGAGGGCAGTTATATCGAGAAAACCAAACCGAAGAAAAGAACCTTGGTTTTCTCACAAATCAGTTGCCACAATCTTTTTTAAAAAAAACTGCCTTGGTTTTCATTTTCAAGGGGACGACGTTTCTCTTTAATCAACCATTCCTGAAGGAGCTGATCAACGACCTTGCTTAAACTCATCTTGTAACGCACACGGGCATATTTCATTGACTCATCCCACACCTGTCTATCTACAACCAATGATCGCGTAACTTCGTCTTTGGGTTTCATGTTGTTCCTTGTAGTTATATAATAAACTATATAATAATATATCCTGACTGAAAAAGGGCTTTTTATAGCCGCTGCATATCTAATAGGATCGGACACGGAGAACCGTATGATTCTATTGGTTAACATAATGTAAATTCTCTTTAAAAATAGTTGTGGATTATCGGCCCACCCTTATGCGCATTGTATTTAAGGTTTATAGTGGATCTAAACTTGATTGGTTGCTCTGGTAGATATCCAAGGCCTTCTCTTTGATCTGCTGGGCTTTATCAGCAGAGAGTTCCTGCCGTGCTTTAGCTTCCATCAATACCGCCGTCGCAGCTACTTTGTAATCCTGGGGGCTTGGATTTGCAGGAGCCAAGGCAGCAGATTGAATCTGTTGTGCAATACGGATAGTCTCTTCAGGGTTTGAACCTGATGAGATGCTTATAGGCACTTCACCGCCTATGGCATACAAACGGCCATCCGGTCCTTTTTGGTAACTAAAACTTGCTGCACCTCCAACGGCAGACCCTCCGGCAGAGATATGTGCCGCTTCATGGGCACGGACTTCACTGTCACGCTGTTGCAACTTGCCTAAAAGTTGTCGTTCTGAGGCATTGAGTTTATCCCCCCTGCCGTTCTTCTTATCGGCCTGCTCTTCCTTTATAAGGGTTTGTGAATGCTGATCTAATGAAGAGGAATCAACGCAGCAGGAAGCACACTGGCACCCTGCCGCATGAGCAGTGGAATCGACATAGCTATAAGTATTAAGTGAAGCTATTTCCATCTGTTCATTATAGCACATCATTACCGATGCCTGCTCCTATTCCTCTTTGATTAATATACTATTAAAGTTTAATAACATATAGTAATAATAATTAACTCACAACTTAAGGTGATCATTATGGCAACCATCAGTTTGACAGACAATCGAAACGGTAAGACCTATGAATTTGAGATTTTAAGTCCCACAGTAGGACCAGATGTTATTGATATACGCTCTTTGTATCAACAGACAGGCATGTTTACCTATGACCCAGGTTTTACATCCACTGCCAGTTGCAGCTCTGAAATCACCTATATCAATGGTGAAAAGGGCGAATTACGGTATCGCGGCTATGACATAAGTGACTTGGCAACCAAAAAAAGCTATTTGGACACCTGTTATCTTTTACTGATGGGCAAACTTCCGTCGCGAACTGAACTCTCGGCCTTTGACGTAGAGATTCGCAAGCGATCGTTTGTACATGAGGGACTTAAAAACCTCTTTTACTCCTTTCCCGACAGTGCACACCCGATGGCTATGATGTCATCGGCGGTTTCTGCCCTCTCCGCCTTTCATTACGAACACCTCAATATAACCACTGAAGATGAATTTCAGGTCATGGCAAGACGTATCATCGCCAAGATTCCTACACTCGCCGCCCTCTCCTATCGAAGAAGTCTCGGTATACCCTTTATCTATCCGGATATCGAGCGCTCTTTTACCGAAAACTTTTTATATATGATGCGAGCCTACCCTACAGCTGACCTTGCAGTACGGGATGTAGAAGTTCGAGCCCTGGATACGATTTTTACTCTGCATGCGGAGCACGAACAAAATGCGTCCACCTCTACAGTTCGCAGCGTTGCCTCTACCGGGGCACACCCTTACGCGGCCATGTCTGCAGGTATTAATGCCCTATGGGGACGGGCTCACGGCGGTGCCAATGAATCGGTAATTGCCCAACTGGAGATGATCGGAAGCGTGGACAAGGTAGATGATTTTATCAGACGGACCAAGGATCCTGATGATGAATTTCGCTTGATGGGATTTGGACACAGGGTGTACAAAAACTTTGATCCCCGCGCAAAGATCCTCAAAGGCTTGCTCGATGAGCTTAAAGAAGAACTGGGCGTCAACAGCGAACTATTGGAAGTGGCCAAAAAGATTGAAGAAGTCGCCCTAACGGACAGCTACTTTATTGAGCGTAAACTTTATCCCAATATTGACTTTTACTCCGGATTGATCTTGACAGCACTTAAAATACCCAAAAATATGTTTACCATTATATTTGTTATCGGTCGTTCCGTTGGCTGGATCACGCAATGGATAGAACTCAAACATGACGCAGAGATGAAGATCGCCAGACCGAGACAACGCTATACCGGGCCTGTTAAGAAAAAACTGTAAAGAAGAAATATGGATAAAGAGAAACTATTAAAAGAGATAACTGACCTGCTCAATGAGTATGGAACCCCTTCAAGTATCAATCCCAGTGTCTTGGAGTTTTTGGAAGAAAGCGACCTCATAGAGATCAAAAAGTCTCTTATTGAGAGTAAAAAACATCACCTGGATGATAAAGAATGGCTTCATCAGTTCAAAGGTGACATTCCGGAGTAAAGATTTGTTAGATTTAGTTACTATTCTTTACAATTATTTAAGTAATAACAAAATATAATTTCAACACTTTATCACAGCGCTCTGTCTTGCTTAAATATTTGTTAATGGCAATAATTAGCATATTACATTTAATAACAATAAGAAACGGGCAAAGTATAATTAATAAAACATTCTAAACAGGAGAATTTATGGCAAATGTTGATTTAGTTCAATTAACAGAACAGACAAAGAAACTCACTGCAATGGTAGTCGAGGATGAAGGTGTAGCGAATGAATTATTAAGCTCAACTTTCAAAAACTTTTTTTCAGAGGTATCATCTGCTTTTAACGGAAAAGAAGCGATCGAGATGTTTGAACGCCTTAAGCCGGACATCATTTTTGTTGATATCGTAATGCCTGAAATGGATGGTATTGAACTCTCCCGTAAACTACGTGAGATGAACCCGAACCAGATCATCATTGTTATCTCTGCTTCCAATGACATCCAGAAGATCTCCGAATCTATTGAGATTGGAGTAAATAGCTTTATTCAAAAACCAATCGATACTAAAAAGATCATTGAGCTGCTAAGCAACGTTACATCACTGATTAGTAAAAAGAAAAAGATTGAGACAAAGACCTTCTCTATCTCCTTGCCACTCAACTTATACGAACTGGTAGATGAGAATGCCAAATCAGAAAGCATCTCCAAGAATGCCGTAATTATCCGTGCATTACGTTCGTTCTACGACGAGCAATAAAATAATAGGGCCAAAGCGCCCTTTCCCCTCATATTCGCAGTATGTTACATCGCCTTAACGCTTGATCGGCAACTTGATCATAAACTTTGCCCCCTTGTCAATATTCTTAACACTTAATGAACCGCGCATAGAGTTCTCAATGATCTGCTTGGACATATACAAACCCAGACCTGTTCCTTGCGTTTTATTCTTTGTTGTAAAATAGGGATCAAAAACCTTGTCGATCACCTCTTTTTTGATACCGCCGCCATCGTCACTGATACTTACAAAAGCCATATCCTCTTTTTGCGTGATCAAAACCGATATCTTTTTTTGTGCACCCTTATTGGACTCAATCGCCTCCTGAGCATTATTAATGATATTAATCAGGACCTGCTTGAACTCATTCAGACCGCCTTTAACGATACTATCGTGTTTAACATCGATATCACATTCAATGTGATTGTAGGCAAGGTTCGTACTGACAAGGCTATGAACTGAGTCAAGGGCTTCTTTTACACTGAACTCAGACTCTTCATCCCCCTGCTTGAAAAAGTTTCTAAAGTCATCAATCGTTTGCGACATGTATTGTAAAAGGTTGTTTGACTTCTCATATGACTCTTCTACCTTTTTCGATGTGAGATTGCCAAGTTGATCTGAAATATAGATATCCTGCATGACCAACGCCATAATATTCAGAGGTTGTCGCCATTGATGTGCGATATTACCGATCATCTCCCCCATGGAAGCCAAACGGGACTGCTGATACATCATTTGGTCTTTTTCCCTGTTCTTTTCCACTTCACGCGAAATTCTCGATTCCAGGTTATTATTCAACTCCTGGATCTCTTCTTGATGTCTACGTAAATCTTCCTCGATCGCTTTTTGCTTAGAAATATCCGTCATAAAGGCAAAGGTCTTGATGTTCTCTTCTTGGTCATACATCGTAGTTGCATTGGTAAGCGTATGTAAGAGTTCCCCGCTCTTGGTACGAAAAGCCAGTTCATAAATCCGGCTGGAAATATCATCTATTAGATTAGCCTGAGCCAGGCACACATTATGATCATGCATATCAATAAAATCCAATGGGACTTTGCCTAACATTTCCTCCTTGGTATACCCCAGCATCGCACATAGCGAGTAATTGACATCAATAATTGTCAGCTCGCTATCAAGCAGCCAAAATCCCTCCGTCGTTGTATTGATGATCCCTGCATACAAAGCCTCATGCTCTTTGTCCTGAGTAATATCAACCAAATAGCCGATGAGTTCAACCGGATTGCCCTCCTCGTCCCGAATGATCTGTGTATAATCAGATATCCAGGCAATAGAACCATCACCTTTATTGATACGGTATTGCTGGTTGATCGTATCCTCGCCTGCTTGCACACTTTTAATAAGTGTCTGACGAACATTTTCCATATCATCCTTATGAAACACCGTTTTGACCGCTTCTTCGTTATCTATAAAATATTCGGGGGCATATCCCCACTGAGAGACACTTTTGGTGACGTGTGTCACTATCCAGCAATCGTCTTTTGGTTCACGCTTAAAAATAACAACAGGACCGGAATGAAAAAAGTCAAAATCAGAGCGTGTTTCATAAGTCTGAATCTCTGTGTTTTTAGGTAAAGGTGTGATCTGAATGACCGTTTGCGCAAACTCTGATGAGACTAAAATGTTCATAGACGATTGTTGCAAAGCGTTATGGACCTCAGACGCTATTGATTGTGCTTTGTTTTCATCAGAAGAGAAAATCTGTACAAAGACCGGAGTATTTAAATCATGTTCAGTAATAAATTGATGCAAGTTTTCAAGAGTTGAAAAAGTATGTTCTAGTTGTTTCATGCACACCATTATAACAAAAAATAATCCTTTACCATTTCAAATAATTTATATAGGTTTATATGCGATTTTATAGTTAATTAAGCATATAGCCATTATAATTCCGCCACAACAAAAAAGTTGTACTTTATGGCCCCATCGTCTAGCGGTTAGGATCCATGGTTTTCATCCATGTTACCGGAGTTCGAGTCTCCGTGGGGTCACCAACTTCATTTACATTTTCCCCTGTATCCTATTTTCAAATTTCACAAGTTGTTTGTTCACATTTATCATTCTAAAGCATCTCTTTGTGCTATGTCTATTTTAAAGAGAATGTGTTAAAATTCAAAAAACTTTTCTAGGAATGTTAATGCTACGTTTTGCTCCAAGTCCAACCGAAGATCTGCATATAAACAATCTTCGTCTGGCACTGTTCAACTATATACTTTCACATCAAAACAATGAAGAGCTAATAATCCGCATGGAAGACATTGATGAGAGCCGAAACATTGAAGGAAAGGATAAAGAAATCGCGGGGCTTTTGGGACTCTTTGGAATTAGCTATAGAGATGTGACATACCAAAGTGCTTACCTTAAGTACCACCGTTCAATGGCGATACAGCTATTGCACGAAAAAATAGCATTCAACTGTTTTTGTACACCCCAGATGCTTCAAGCCAAAAAAAATGAGGCACTAAAAGCGAATATTCCCTACCGCTATGATGATGCCTGCCTCTCCCTTACCCCTGAGCAGACCATTGATAACGAACTTCCCTTTACCGTACGCCTACGAAAGCCCAACGTTAACGTTGTCTTTACAGATATCATTAAGGGAGAGTGTTCTTACGCTCCTGAAGATATAGACAGCTTTGTTATACTCGAAACAGACAAACGTCCAAGTTACAACTTTGCCTGCGCAGTGGATGATATGCTTTCAGATATCTCGTTGGTGATACGTTCAGATAAATATCTTGATGAAACGCCAAAACAAATCGCAGCCCGTGCGGCCTTAAATTACACTAAAGAGATCACTTACGCACATGTTCCTGATTTGTGCGATGCCAAAGGTCAGAGATTAAACGAAGAACATAAGGGGTACGATGTCAAATGGCTCCTGGAAGAAGGGTTTTTGCCTTCGGCTATCGTGAATTACCTTATCCTGCTCGGTAATGAAACTCCGCAGGAGACTTTTACCCTTGATGAGGCCGTCAAATGGTTCGATTTGTCCAAGCTTTCAAAGGAACCTGCAATATTTGATCTTAATGATTTGCGAAAGATCAATCAACTTCACCTTGCCGCCCTGGATGATACCGAGCTCTCCAGGTATGTCGGTTTTGCTGACGCGGACATTGGACAACTGGCCAAACTTTACCTTGATAGAGTGTCAACGACCAAAGAGCTACGTGAAACTGTTTGTGCTATTTTTGAGTCTAAAGTGATTCCTGAGGCACTGCAAGCAGATGTAGACCGTATTCGGAATATTCTAACCGACGCCCCCTTCTTTGAAACCTACGACAAGCTTTTAAAATTCCTGATACAAGAAAGTACGCTTACAGAAGAGGCACTGCTACCTGTCTTGCGGTACCTTTTATGCGGCAGCGAAGAGACACCTGAGCTTTCACTGGTCTATGCACATATTAAAAACTATTTAAGTGAGATTATCAAATGAGTATATTAACTGAACTTATCGCCGGATTACTAATGATCCTTAATAACCTTATTTTTGTATACACCTGGGTCATCATCATCGCAGCCCTATTGACATGGGTGCGTCCTGATCCCTACAATCCTATTGTACAAATACTTTACCGCCTGACACAACCTGCCTATGCCTTTGTAAGACGATACATCCCTACAATGTTCAACGGAATTGATCTAAGTCCGCTTGTGATCATTATTGCTCTGCAAATCCTACAGGTGTTTATTGCAGCTGTTATACGTGCTTTATGAGAAACGTTCTTTTTCTTCTATTATTATCTTCTGGTGCCTACGGCCAGCTTAGTCTTACCCAACTGAAAAACAACCCCAGCGGACATATCCGAAACTTCCAAATATGGCAATTTATGCAACAAGATATTAGTAGTGAAGAGGCGGATGCTGCCTACTGTCTGGTCAACGGCTTTAATCAAAAGATCTTTAAGGCCTATGCACGTAAAAGCAAGGATCCGCTTATCAAAGAAAAGTATCGTTGCACCACCCTTCCTCCATCATCCCTTGTAGATGAAGACAATGTCTCCTGTATCAATCAAGGGTTTTCACTGCGAGGCGCTCTAAAGCTCTCTGCACGGCAGCGTGATGTACTGGCAGAAAAAATCGCATCTGCATACCCCCGTAAAAGTGAACAGTTACGCCTGCTCAACAGCAACAACCTTGTCCTGGACCTTCTTAACAGCGGTGCGAAGAATTACCTGGCCCTCTTTAATTCCCTGGGGGCAGCCTATAGACAGCAGCATTTCAATGTCAAACTCTCCTCCGAACGCATCAATGAACTGGCACAACATAAGGCTTTCAACAGCAGTATCAAATATATAGTGACTGATGCCAAAATGCACCGTATGCAAGAGGCTCTTTTAGCCCTTCAGCCCCACGAACTCAGCGCACAAAGCTACTTTTTCCTTGCCCTTAATGCCCTAAAGTTCAAAGCTACCAAGAAAGCCTCCTTATACCTGGAGATGTCGCATAAAAAAGCCTACTACCGGATCGATAAGGACAGGGCTGTTTTTTGGCAATACCTTATACACAAAGAGAGAGCTTACCTACAGGAACTATCAAAAAGCAGTGATATCAACATCTATACACTGTATGCGAAAGAAAAACTAGGTATCGAGGTTAACAACTATTTTATACGTCTGCCATTAAAAGATTCACCGTCCGCTATCAATTTGAACAATCCCTATCAATGGCAGAACCTTCTGGAGACAATCCGCGCTTCTGATCAGGAAGAGCTGCATAAGCTGTTACAGCAGTATTCCAACAAGGAGGATGAGGTCCTGTGTGCCTTTATCTATGCCAAATCCACACAATACAAACTGCATAACTATATCATGCCGTATGATGAAGCCACCAAGGATCTAAGCAATGATGACAAAGCTCTTTTGTATGCACTTGCCAAACAAGAGAGCCACTTTATCCCCTCTGCGCTTTCGCGTTCTTATGCCTTGGGTGTGATGCAGCTTATGCCTTTTTTGATCAAGGCTCTGGCTAAACAGAAAAAAGAGCAGATCTCACTGGAGGAGATGTTTGATCCGGTAAAAAATATCGATTACGCCAAAACCCATATACAATATCTTCAACGTCACTTATACCATCCGCTTTTTATTGCCTATGCTTATAACGGTGGCATCGGATTTACCAAACGTCATCTTCTAAAAGGCACTTTCACGGAGGGAAGCTTTGAGCCTTTTTTGAGTATGGAACTGATTGCAAATACGGAGAGCAGGGAGTACGGCAAGAAGGTTCTGGCTAATTATGTTATCTATAAAAAAATACTCAAAGAAGAGATTAGCATCACTGCTCTTTTTGAAATGCTAACGCAGCCTTCCCATACTGATCGCTTTCGAACAAAAGATTTATAACACTGCTATTCCCTGCTGCAAAACGTAGCAGATAAAAGTGATTCCATCGATTACGCACCGGCATGGTCCGGCACAATTTATCATTCCTGTCCAATTCCGTGACTTCCAGAGCATCCACATATGCCGGGACCTCCATGGAGGGTGACTCTTCATCAGATTCAAAAACCTCTTCATCAGATTCTTTCCCATCATATTCAGGCTGCTTCAGAGGGTCATCCGCTTCAATAAACGCTTGTGTACTTAAGACCTTCAAGCTATAATCAGGATTAAAAAGTCCGCTTGCAAGAGGGTCTGTACTATCCTCCATAATATGCACCGCCACATAAAAATAGTCATCACCCTGATACAGCTCCGGATCCACCTTGTTGAGATAGACAGCGTGTAAAATAGCCTTGGTCTCTGCATCACGCATCAAAGTAGCCTTTTGCATATTGCTAACGGCCCGCTCATAATATCTATCCGTTGAGAAAAAATCAAAGGCTGTCGTTTTCGAGCAAGCGCCAAGTAAAAGCGCGTAAACAAGAAGTGAAAGTATCATCAGTTTATTCATATATATTCCTCTGCAATTATGGCAACATTATACATAAATAAGTTTTCTTAGATATAATTTCCATTATTTTAACAAAGGTCATATCCTCGTGAATAAACGGCTAGCAGTTGCATTTACCGGTCCTTCAAACAGTGGTAAAACAACCCTTATCGTTAAGGTTGCCAACGCTCTAATCCGTGCCGGCAATAAAGTCTCCATCATCAAAAATGACCCCAAAGACAAGGCCGTATTTGATACGGAAGGAAAAGACAGTTACAAGTTTTCGCAAACCGGGGCTGATGTTGTTGTCACCTCCCCGAATAAGACAACCTACTTAAGCAATCGTCATCAGGAGCTGGATGAGATCATTAGCCGTTTTGGACACTTTGACTACCTTTTGGTCGAAGGTTTAAAAAACCTGCCTCTGCCTAGAATCAGTATTTTTAGAGAAAAAATAGATGCAGAGTATTACCCCTATATGAATGCACTGGCCATTGACGGGAGCATTCAAGTAGAACAAGAAAGCATTCCCGAAGAGATAGATATTTTAGATTTAAACAACACAGACCAGATCATTAGCTGGATCACAAACAATGCCAAGGAAGTATAATGCAAGACCTAAAAGAGATGAAACCCCTCCTCGAAGCCATTCAAAAATCAGCCATACGCATCAAAGATGCCATTGATATAAAAGACATCGGCTACTCACAAGAGCAGAACAGTTCAGGTGAAACACAATTACAACTGGACATACAGTGTGATTTAATCATCGAAGAAGAGCTAAGCCATGTACCAAGTGTCCACACATTAGCCTCAGAAGAGAAAGAAGATGCCGTAGTGGTCAATGAGCATGCCAAATACCTTATTGGCTTTGATCCCCTTGACGGTTCCTCCTTGGTTGATGTAAACCTAAGTGTCGGTTCTATATTCGGTATTTATGAAAAAGACTTCACCGGTGCCAATATGGTGGCTTCATGCTATGTGGTCTATGGTCCACGCGTTGAACTTGTCTTTGCCTATGAAGGCAATGTACAGCTCTATCTGCTGCAATCGGGAGAATTTGAATATGTCAAAGAGATCCACCTGAACGAAAAGGGCAAACTCAACGCTCCGGGCGGAACACAGCAAAATTGGGAGCCTTACCATAAGCAGATGGTTGACGGCCTCTTTCAAGAAGGCTATAGACTGCGTTATTCAGGCGGTATGGTGCCGGATCTTCACCAGATTCTACTTAAAGGTGGCGGTCTCTTCTCCTATCCGGGGACTTCTGATAGACCTGAAGGTAAACTGCGACAGGTATTCGAAGTATTTCCTTTTGCCATGATCTTTGAATATGCAGGCGGTGGTGCCATCGACGGAAAAAATCGCGTATTGGATCAGATCCCTTCACATGTGCATGATACCAGCCCATGTTTCTTCGGTTCAAAATATGAGATTGAAAGGGTGAGAACGACCTATGCAAGAGTCTAATCCCTTTGAAGAACGTCTCAGCGAGATGATCCGAAAAGTACAGTCATGCCAACAGGATAAACAGTGTGATTCCTGTATGAAATGTCAACACCTGATTGGCTGTGAGTTACGAAAAGAGTATGTCCAAGTCACCTATGAAAGTATGTCAAAAGGTGAAATTGGCGGATTTGAATTTTAAAAAGGAAGCACTTGAAAAACTATATCACTACCCCTATCTATTATGTCAACGGCGAAGCGCATATCGGTCATGCCTATACAACGTTCATCGCGGATGCTGTTGCACGTCATTCCAGACTCAAAGGGAATGAGACCTTCTTTTTAACCGGTACCGACGAACATGGACAGAAGATAGAAGAGTCAGCACAAAAGTTCAATAAACCCACCCAAGCCTTTGCCGATGAGATCTCCAAAACATTCAGAAACCTCTGGGATGAGTTTGGTATCTCTTATGACTATTTTATCCGCACCACCGATGAGGATCATAAGATTGGAGTACAAAAAGCATTTATGAAAATGTACAACAATGGTGATATCTACAAAGGTAATTATGAGGGCCATTACTGTATCTCCTGTGAGACCTTTTTTCCGGAAACACAACTCATAGACGGTGAGTTTTGCCCTGATTGCGGGAAGCCCACTAATGTCGTCAAGGAAGAGAGCTTTTTCTTCAAACTATCAGCCTATGAAGAGAGACTACTGAAGTATTATGATGAGCATCCTGACTTTATCCTTCCAAAATCACGTCGTAATGAAGTAATCAACTTTGTCAAAGGTGGCTTGCACGACCTCTCCATTACCCGCACAACCTTTTCATGGGGTGTAAAACTTCCCGAAGAGTTGAATGATGACAAGCATGTCATGTACGTATGGCTTGATGCACTGTTGAATTATATCACGGCCCTTGGTTACGGTAAAGATGAAAAGAAAATGGACTTTTGGCCGGCGAATATCCATATGGTCGGAAAGGACATCCTTCGTTTTCATGCCATCTACTGGCCTGCCTTCCTTATGAGCCTGGACCTTCCTCTTCCCAAGCATATCGGCGCCCATGGCTGGTGGACCAGAGATGGGGAAAAGATGTCCAAATCGAAGGGTAATGTCGTCTTGCCTAAAGAGGTTGCTGATGCCTATGGACTTGAGAACCTTCGCTATTTTATGTTGCGTGAAGTTCCTTTCGGACAAGACGGTGATTTCTCACAACGTGCGTTTATCGACCGTATCAATTCCGACCTTTCCAATGATCTTGGAAATTTGCTTAACCGTATTATCGGTATGAGTGGCAAATATTCCGACTTTCATATTGATTCTAAAGATGTGGAACGTCTGCATGCCAAAGAACTTTCAGCGATGAATGAGACTATAGATAAACTTGAGTCCTTTTTGGATGAACTGCAAACCCACCGCTACCTAGAGGAACTGTGGAAACTTTTTGCCATCGGTAACAAGGCTATTGAAGAACATGCACCTTGGGTTAAAATCAAAGAAGATAAAAAAGACGAGGCTCTTGCTACTGTTGCACTAGTGGCAAATGTCCTCGCCAAAGCCTCTGTTATGCTTAATTGTATTATGCCTCAGACCACTAAAACTATCTCAGAAGCTCTGGGTTTTGAGATCAATCAGCAAAGTTATACCTCTTTAATCTTGAATAAAGAGCTTCTCAAGCCTTTTACCATCTCCAAGGTTCCACCGCTCTTCCCTCGTATAGAAGAGCCGCTTATGGGGCAACAGAAAGAAGAGAAAGAGGAACCTGCATTTACAAAAATGGAAGACAAGAAAGAATCCACCGTAGAGGAAGACAATCTGATCACCATTGACAAGTTTTTCGAGACTTCCTTACGTATCGGCACAGTCCTGCACGCTGAAGAAGTACCTAAGAGTAAAAAACTGCTTAAACTTTCCGTAGATGTAGGTGAAAAACATCCCCGTCAAATCGTTGCCGGTATCAAGGAGTTTTACAGTGCCGATGAACTGATCGATACACAAGTTTGTGTTGTCTCAAACCTCAAACCTGCAAAATTAATGGGCATGCTCTCTGAAGGCATGCTACTCGCGGCTAAAGATGAGGATGGACTATGCCTTGTTCGTCCGGAAAGACAACGTAAAGCGGGCTCTTCTATCGGATGACGACACATGATGAGCCGTGGAGATCACGGAATAACATCTCATTAGAAAATCTCAGTGCCTTGGTCGAAGGCACCCTCACCAATTCCCCTAGTATCACATCCTTTGATGATGTCAGTTTCGAAGCATCCAAGGTTCGTCGAGGCGATCTTTTTGTAGCACTCAAGCATGAAGATATCGAAGAAGCCGTGTTGAACGGTGCCTACGGTATTCTTTTTGAAAAACCCACTCAGATTAGCGATCAGGAAATCGCCTGGATCAAGGTCAACTCCATTGATAATGCCCTACTTCGACTACTGCGCTTTCATATCATGGAACGTTCCCCGGAAGTCTTTTTTTGTGATCAGATCTCTTTAAAACTTGCCGCACAGATCATAACACCACGTGATCTTCTGGTGCTTGATGGCAGCATCCATGACTATATACAAGAACTCTGGAGGCTTGAACCTGGTCAATATATTCTTTTTTGCCCCAAATATATTGACCCTGCACTCTTTATTAATGCCAAGGAGGTCTCTTCTGTCCAACATGCACAGATAAACATTGTTGAGCAGACTCTTTTTGAGACCTCATTCATTTATGATGACACCTATTATGAACGCCAACTTCTCTCTCCTTTTTTCATGCCATACCTGGAAAATGTATTACAGTTCTTCAAGCAACACAAGATCAAGTATCAGATCAGGAACTTTACACCTATTGAACACTTCCGTCCCGTGTTTACCAATGTACATTTTCAGGTCAAAGAGTTTGGAAAGAGCGACAATGTACTGATATTTGAGAGTGACTTTGCCCTCATAAAAGAGCAGATCCAGTTTTTACAACAACAGGCCAACTGGGCCAAAATTATCTATATCATACCCGCCAAGCGCTTACAAGAGCTAGAATACACCGACAATGTATATACCTATGAATCCCTTTGGGACCTCATGCAATTGCTTAAAAACAAACAGTACCATTTTGCACTTATCGCTGAGCAAAATGCAGATATACTTGACGCTCAGGAGTTTAATATCAAAACCCGTCAGCCTAGCCTCTTCTAAGGATAACTATGAAACGCAGAACCTTTATCACTACCGGTACAGCCATGGCAGCAGGCACACTCCTTGGTGCCTGCAACGAGAGCAATCGACAGGCAATCGATTATTCAAAGAGCAAAGCGAAGAAAGAGCAACAAACTAAGCAGGTAAACATCAATAAAAATAAAAAAGTCGTCTTAAAACTCGCCACCTCCTGGCCTGCACACTTTCCAATCATGGGCACAGGTGTAGAACAGTTTGTCCAACGCGTCCATAATGCAAGCGGCGGTTCCATAGAGATCAAGCTGTACCCTAAGAACACCCTTATTCCTGCCCTCGCCGTCTTTGATGCGGCAAGCAGCGGCGAGATTGACATTTTTCATTCCGGTCCCTACTACTGGAAAGGAAAAAACTCTGCCTTTTCACTTTTCTCCGGCATGCCCTTTGGCATGAGTGCCGAAGAGATTAATGCCTGGATGCATTATGGAGGTGGATATGAGCTATGGCGCAGTATGTATGCCAAATATAATCTCTATCCCTTTTTAGGTGGTAATACCAACATTCAGATGGGTGGTTGGTTTCGTAAGGAGATTCATTCCTTAAGTGACTTGAAGGGCCTTAAGATGCGCGTCCCAGGACTTGGTGGAGAAGTATTTGCCACCCTTGGGGTCAACCCTATACTTCTGCCAGCCGGAGAGATCTATACAGCTCTTGAAAGAGGGATTATTGATGCCACAGAATGGGTTGGGCCGGCACTTGATATGAAGATGGGCTTTTATAAGGTGGCACCATATTATTATTCCGGATGGCATGAACCTGGGAGTATTCTGGAGCTTACTTTTAACCTGCAAAGTTTCAAAAAGCTCTCTTTGGAGCACAGGAACATCATAGAGATGGCAGCTGAAGAGCTTAATGCAAAAATGAGTTATGATTTTCATGCTCAAAACACCTTTGCATTACAAGAACTGAATCAACGTGGCGTTAAGCTGCGAAACTTCCCAAAGGATGTCCTGGATGCCGCCAAGACAGGGCTTAAACACGTCATTGAAAATCAGAGTAATCGCAATCCGGACTTTTTTACGGTCTATAATAGTGCAGCTAACTTTTTAAATGCTTCGAAATCCTATACAGATGTCTCGCTAAAGAATTACCTAAACATTCGTTAACTATAATTAACCGAAGGGCACCTCTGTCCCACCTTAATGTGAAGGTTTTCCATGTCAAATAAACTTACAGAATTAACAGATCGTGTCTTAAAGGATGTTATCAAGAATGAAGTCATCCTTCCCTCCACCTACAAAGAGCATTTTGACAACCACGCACGTGAAATGCAAATTGATGTTAATTACGAAGATCTTGTAGAAAAAGCTGCTCAAAATCGTTTAGATGAAGCAAATGATATCATGGAAAAGACGTCGTGCAGTCTTGATAATTTACAACGCACCACCAATGATGCGCAAGAAGCCATCAGGAACCAGGACATGGATAAACTTGCTCTGGTCACGAAAGAGATAGAAGGTCTCAAAAGCGCCTTGAGTTCACTCAAGACTCAACTTCACACCGATACCCTAACCCATATTTTTAACCGTAAATGGCTCCATGAGAACCTCCTGCATGACGGTGATTTCATTCACAGCGGCATTCTTGTGTTTATTGATCTTGACAAGTTTAAACCCATCAATGATAAACACGGTCATGTGATTGGTGATAAAGTACTTCAGTATCTGGCTAATTTCCTCAAAATGAATCTAAAAGGGATGGATGTGATTCGATATGCCGGTGATGAGTTTATTGTTATCTCCAAGGAGGCACAGATGGAAGAGTGCTTTATGAAACTTAAAAACCTTCAAGAAGAACTGTTAAATAAAAAGCTTAAAGCTGCCAATGGAGAGTTGCTCTATCTCTCATTCTCTTTCGGCTTAACACGATTTGAGGTGGGTGCCAATTTCAGAGACACCCTTGAGATCGCCGATTCACTGATGTATGAAAATAAAAAACACAAGAATGCTTCTTAATATAAGCCAATCTACACCTTGATATGCCATGGCTCAAACCGCACGCCAAAGGGATTGTTTTTAGGGTACCTGATCGAGATGTAGCCCAGTTTTTGTAATGATTTATACTCTGATGTGTGCGCGAATGCCGAGGTAAAATTTTTATACCCCAGCCCCACCTTGCCGACATCAAAATCACTTATACCGTGAAATGAGTAACCGGGAGGAGCCAGTGAGTGAGAAGCCTTTGAGTAGTTACCCTCCAGTTTGTTTGCCTTATACAAGAAAAGGTCCAGCTGCTTAACAACCGAACGTACGCCGGAAGTCAATACAATCGATGGGCCCACCTCACGCTTGAGACGTTCATATAATTCATAAGGCTCGCCCTTATATAGGTAATGACCAGTATAGGGGATCTTTACCGTATCATTTTTGATGATTTTATCACTAAGCTTATAGGTAACTTTCTTACCATAAAAACCATATTCAGATGCTTCCATGTAAAACACCGATTCAATATAATCCAGTTCTTTGGCATCAAAGGCGCCGACTTTACTGTGATTTCTTGCGATTTTAAGCAGATCATCAAAACCTAAAAGATTAAAGTTTCCATACCCTATAAGACGCTGAGTCTGTTTTAGTTTTAATGAAATGGATGTCAGGAGAGCTCGCTCATCTCTGGAAGCGATAATGGGCTTTTTATGGGTGATTTCCTGGGCAAACTCACGACAATCTTTACGGTCAAGCTGAAGCTGGTCCTGTATATAGGTATCAAGATTGGTTTCAGGTTTTGCAATAAGAGGTGTGTTTGCACCTAATAATACAGATGATGCACCCAATGTCAAAAAATCTCTGCGATTCAATCTCAAACCCTCGTTATTACGCTATAATCACACGCATTATATCATATTTTTTTTGCCCTACATGGCACACATTTTGCTAAAAATTTTCATATTCTTTACAAGAACATAGAGTATTTCATGAGACCATTTATATTTTTTTTAATTTCGCTAGCCCTCTTCGCCGAGACAAGACAGATCCATATCTTAGACCAATACAGCTATCAGCCTGTGCACAAGGCCTTAGTAAGCAATCAAACCTGTACCGTCACAAGCGATGTCAAAGGCATAGCCACCATAGATACCAACACATCACAAACACTCTATATCAAGGCCCATGGATATAGACAGAAAAGTGTAGACATCAACACAACTACCGTGATGCTTGAACCCTTTAGCCCAAAGGCCCTATACCTTTCATTCTGGGCAGCCGGTTCATCCAAATATATGAAAAGAATCCTTGATCTTGCCAGAGAAACAGAGATTAATACGGTCATCGTCGATATTAAAAACGAGTTTGGTGATCTCTCTTATAAGAGTGATGTTGCCCTTGCCAAGAGCATTGATGCGCACTCTCAACGTACGATAAAGAATATTGACAATTTTGTTAAAAGACTCAAAGATGAAGGACTTTACGTCATCGGTAGAGTTGTTGTCTTTAAGGATGACAGATTGGCCCGTTATCATAATGAGTATGCCCTCAAAGACAGTAACGGAACCGTTTGGCGAAACAGAGAGAAACTTGCCTGGGTCAGCCCTTTTGAGACACAGGTACATGAATATGTATCTGATATTGCAAAGGATGCCGCATCCCATGGTTTTGATGAGATCAATTTTGATTATGTGCGTTTTCCTTTAAAAGAGGGACTTGTATATACAAAGACTTCCAACCGTAAAAACCGTATAGAAGCGATCAGCACCTTTTTACAAAAAGCCAATGCCAAACTACAGCCCTATAATGTTTACACCTCAGTGGACACCTACGGCTATGTCTGCTGGAATAAGGGTGATACAGGAATTGGCCATACTATAAAGAGTCTCTCTCAAAACAGCGACTATATTGCTCCCATGCTCTACCCTTCAGGATTTGGTGTAGGGATTCTTGGTTACAAAAATCCCACAGACCATCCCTATGATATCATTCATGAAAGTATCAAATCCGCTCTTGAACGTGCAGACATCTCTGCTGTTCGGCTTCGTCCATGGCTTCAATCCTTTAAGGACTACGGGTTTGACCGCAAATTTTTTAAATCCAAAGAGGTCTCCGCTCAGATCAAGGGAGCAGAGCATGCGGCCTGCAGCGGTTGGATGCTTTGGAATCCATCAAGTCGCTTTAGCTCCAAGGGCCTACAGGATGTCAGTGCACCCTACCCGATCCTGCCCGAGTTGAAACGAAGCACCGAACAGAACTACTGTTTTAGACAGACCTCAGAATCCCTGCATCCTTAGAGTGAAGGATTTGATCTCCTTCTCTATATTCCTAAAATCAGGTAGAAACTGCTCAATATGTCCGTAAAATGACGCAGAGTGATTAAGATGTACGAGATGGGAGAGTTCATGCACGATGATATAATCGATCATCTCATTTGAAAGTTTCATCATATAGGGGTTCAAGGAAATCCGTCCTTGAGCATTGCATGACCCCCAACGCCGTTTAGCAAGACGAAAACCCAAAGCCGAACACTTCACCCCCATCCTTTCCTCCCAATAGACAACCCTTTGTGGCAACAGCTCTTTCGCCCGGGACTTATAAAAAAGATCGCTTTGAGCCTTTGCCTTAAGGGGATCAAGATAGACATCTTCTCCTCTGATCTGAAGCGATTTATTATGATGCTGTACTGTATAGGCGGATCCAAAAAAGTAAAAAGGATTACCCTGTGCATAGGGATCTTTTATACGGGCATTCTCTTTAAGAATGTATTCACTGTTATTCAAAACAAACCCAAGCACATCATCCTGTACATACCGGGGCAAGCTTATACGCAGACTGTCCTGCCCATCTACCCGTAAGATCATTCGCTTCATGCCCTTGCGTATCATGTAGCTGATACTAAATTCCCTGTCCCCTATTACCACACTTTCAAGCCGTTTTGGTCCAGGTCGCTTAAATCTAAGCATAGCTGATAGGATCGTCTACCCCTGCTATCTTAAACCCGTTCAGGCGTAATCGACAGCTATCGCATAGTCCGCAAGCCTTATCTTCACTCTGATAACAGCTCCAGGTATGTTCCAGGGCTACTTTTCGATTAATCGCTTCTTGTACGATCTGTGATTTTTGCATATGGACCAGGGGCATCTTGATCTCCAGACGGGTCTCTTTCTTGGTACCCAGGTTAATACTCTCCTGCATGGATTGAATATATTCTTCGGTACAGTCCGGATAACCGCTGCTGTCTTCTTCGACCACCCCGATACTGAGTACGGAAGCCCCCTCTTTTTCAGCGATTGCAGTAGCAATGGAGATGAATATACCATTTCTAAAAGGAACATATGTTATAGGCACACCCTCTTCTATTCCGGATGTAGGAACCTCTATACTCCTATCCGTCAACGCCGAAGCACCGATATCACTAAAGAAATCAAGATTAACGACATAAGGATCCGCCACTTCAAGCTCCTTGCATATCTTGTGAAATGCTTCCAGCTCTTTGGTCTGTGTACGTTGCTCGTAATTAAAATGCAAACCAATAATCTCATATCCCTCATCACGCATCATATAGGCTGCCAGAGTTGAATCCATCCCCCCGCTCATGATACACACTGCTTTTTTACTCATAACATTCTCTCTTGTAATCGTTGTTTAATGATGTCCGCCACCCTAAAGGAATTGGCATAGATCGTCCATGTAAAAGGCACCGAACCCCCCGTAGGCATAAAACTGCCATCAGTTACATAAAGGTTATCCAAGGCATGGGCTCGACACTGGGCATTTAATACAGAGCTCTTTGGATCATCCCCAAAACGACATCCTCCTGCCTGCAGGTTTTGTGGTGGATAAGGCGTAATGGATGCATGGATCTCTTTTGCTCCCATTTTGGCCAATACCTTTTTAGCCTCCACTGCCAACGCTTCACCTACCTTCTGGTCATGATCATGGGCACCGATACGCAACTTGGCAACAGGCATGCCCCATTTGTCTTTGACAGAATCATCCACACTGACAAAACAGTCATCCGTCGGCATCCAGTCACAGAATATTTCAAAATTAAAAATACGTCGCTGTTTAAAGTGATGTAATAATCTTAATTTCAACTGGTCTCCCCAGACGATCTCTCCATCATACATCGCCCGATTCGCCCGTGCAACGGCATTGGGGTGTTCAAAAAGAAAATCGATCGTTCCTCCCTTTACACGTTTTCCGTCTACTTCAAGCTCATACCAATCTTGCAAAGAGCGATTAACAAAGGGACCTACTGTCTTCAATGACTCAGCCTTTTCCCTATCCAAATCCTCATAATAAAATGCACCGCTGCCGCTACCCCCGGCAGAGAAGACCATGTTTTTTCCCACCTGATCATAATTGTTCGCCAGGCCCTTTGGAAACCATTTGTTTTTGGAATTTAGCAACAATCGCGAACTCTCTACTGCCTGAGCAGCCACGACAAAAAGCTCCGCTTCAACCTCGTGTTTTTCTTCATATTGATTAATATATTCCGCTGCAATCACTCGATCTTCATCGCTGATAAGCCGGGAGACAAAGGCATGAGCCTGTATACTCAGGTTTCCCGTGTCCAGTGCTTTATGCAATAAGGCTTCTCGGGCACTTCCCTTTGCGCCGGATGCGCACCCGTAAGAACCGCAATATCCGGCATATTCACAAGAGTCCCTTTTTCCCTGAGGTTTGGACAAAACTGCTCTTGGAGTCGGAATAGAGGATAATGACAATTGGGCACATGCAGCATCAAACCATGAAGAGATAGCATGCTCGTGCGTAGGAGGATAAGGAAACTCCGTTGTAGACCTTGGTTCCAGATAAGGGTGCTTGACAACCTTTCCTGATATACCGACAATAGACTCTACTTTCGCATAATAAGGCTCCAACTCTTCATAAGAGATAGGCCAGTCAACCACATTGGCACCCGACGGCACCTCATACTCACTCTCAAGTCTAAAATCCTTTGGTTTCATACGATGAAAATAGCCGCTCATAAAGTTGGATGAGCCACCGACGATATTGCCATTCCAGAAATCCCATCCGGATTCGGACGTGGGGGTGCCCACCCATTTCCCCTCTTCATACTCCTCGATAATATGTTGTTCTTCATCCAGCCTTGGTGTGAACGTCGAACGCCGACACACACCAATCTCATCCTTGAAGAAATCTTTCTTCTCATACCATCCGCCCTTTTCCAGGATCAGTACCTTAAACCCTGCCTTGCATAGCTCAAAGGCAACCGGTCCTGCCCCTGCTCCGCTACCGACGATACAGACATCATACTTCATAACGGATCTCCTCTATAGTAGTCGGTTGAGGAAAGCCCGGATTATGTTCAAGCCATTTCCAGCCTATTTCCCCAAGGTTGGAACCATATACCGGGGCACTTAAAAGTGCTTCAAAGATATAACTCAAACAGGTATAGATCAGTGTACGTGCCCACTGTTTTTTCGAAACATCCTTTAAGAGTTCCTCTTTTTGCTCCGTAGAGAGGTTTAAAAAACTCTGTTCATACACTTCAAACGAGCTCTCTTCCAACCAAAAAGCACCCTTTTTAAAATAGTCTCTATCTTCTTGCATAATACGTGTGTCCGAAAGAACATTATGCAAGTAACCTGATATATGAAGATCAACACTTCCCGGGCCCAAGGCCGAATGGGGGTAAAGGTGATAGGCTAAATGCAGTAAAACCTGCGTCTCTTTTGCATAAAGCTGTGTAAGAGGAGTTTTCTCTTTTTGATAGAAGGAGAACAGTGCTGCAGCACCTATGACAAAGGGAGTTGCAAGTAATAAACGGCGTTTAGTATCGATGGGACGCACCTTCATATATGGTCTAAATCTGGATATATTGTACACGAAGCAGCTTTAATTTATCTCTACTGTATACTAAACACCAGTAAGTTAATCCGATTTTCATATCAACGTATAAGAATCCCTGTGTTAAAGTTAAGAATATACAACGAAGGAATAGATATGGAAATTGGTAGCGGTCCCTCAGTACAGACACAGGTCGAAGTACTAAAAAAAGCAACAGAGGTCCAAGAACAGGCAGTTTCTCAGCTTCTAGATGACAGTGCGCAACAGTTGCAACAGCAGCAGGAACGTGTTCAACAGACCCAGCAGGTATCGGGTGCATCGTTGACGGGCGTAGGGACGAGTCTGGACGTAAAGGCTTAACTCGTTTCTCAGCATAACTCAATTTTTAGCTCTTGTTGATACAATACGCTTATGATTGATATTGACAACCAAAGCAACCTCCCTCTTCCCCTTGACACACTTAAGGAAATACATGCTTCTCTCAGTGACAGAGAGCTTGAACTTCTTATTGTAGATGATGAACAGATCAAACAGATCAATGCAGCCCACCGACATATAGACAAAGCCACTGACGTGCTTAGCTTTCCTATGGACGAATATCCAATGGCACCATTGGGAAGTATCGTCATCTCCTCTGAGCATGTTATCAAAGTCTCTCAGAGACTGGGGCATAGCACCGATGATGAGATCTGCCTGCTCTTCATACACGGCCTGCTGCATCTATTAGGATACGATCATGAGACTGACCAAGGAGAGATGCGTCAAAAAGAGGAGGAGCTCATCCGTAGGTTTGAGCTACCGGCTAGTTTGATTGTACGTACACAAGGATAAATATGGATTTTGTAATATTTCTAATCGCGATGAGTGCCCTGATATACGGCGCTGACTTCATTATCAAAGAGTCTGAGCGCATTGCCCTGCATTTTGATATTTCACATTTTGTCATCGGGGCGACCCTGGTAGCCTTTGGGACCTCTCTTCCGGAGATGGCTGCTTCTATGATCGCTTCTTATCATCATAAAAGCGACTTGGCCGTGTCAAACGTCATAGGAAGCGTCAGCTTCAATATCACACTTGTTTTAGGTGTTGTTTTTCTCATTGCTAAGAAGATGCAACCTTCACGTGATCTTTTTGCAAAAGACAGCGCCTGGATACTCATGCCCGTGATCCTGTTTCTGCTGATGAGCTACGACGGGATCATTTCCCGTATTGAAGGCTTTTTATTCCTATTCATGATGATCGCCTACCTCCTTTTTCTCTTTGCCAGTGCAAAAGAAGACCTTGAAATCGACGAGGAGTTGACCAAGGAGAAGTTCAACTGGTTCAGCGCTCTTGCAATATTAACCATCGGCTTTGTATTTACCATCGGGGGCGCGCATTATGTCGTAGAAAGCGGTAGTAATATTGCTAGGATGTTTGGTGTAAGTGAATGGATCATCGGTCTCTTTTTGATCTCACTGGGCACTTCTCTTCCCGAACTTGTTGTCTCGCTTGTTGCGGTCAAGAAAAATAATGCCGATATGAGCGTTGGAAACAT
This sequence comes from Sulfurimonadaceae bacterium, assembly GCA_041562075.1. Taxonomy (GTDB): domain Bacteria; phylum Campylobacterota; class Campylobacteria; order Campylobacterales; family Sulfurimonadaceae. Next base: position 41,333 of record JBFEYO010000003.1, read on the forward strand.
CATCGGATCCAATGTCGCCAACTTTTCAATGGTCTTTGGCGGTGCCGCCCTGATTAATCCATTGACAATCAACCTTGAAGTCAATGCTTTTGATATTGCTATCATGGCCTCAGCTTCTATTGCGCTTCTTCTTATACTTGCGAACAAACTTTATAATAGAGCAGGCGCTGTCTTCTTGCTGCTTATTCTTGCCCTCTTTATCAACAATACGCTAACAAATCTTTAAGGGTGCAAGCCTTTACTTCTTAATATAACCAAACTCAAGGAGTTTGTTATATATCGCAGATACGATAGGACCTGCAGCCTGTCCACCATGTCCACCATGTTCGATCAGCACTGTCACAATATATTGCGGGTCTTTGTATGGACCATATGTCGTAAACCATGCATGCGAACGCTGTACATAAGCCAGTTCATGTTCCTTAAGACGTTTTTTTGTTTTTTGCGAAATGCCGACAACCTGTGCCGTACCTGTTTTACCTGCAATTCTCACCTTTGATGAGAGATAGTTAGTCGCCGTACCTTTTGGATGATTACATACCTCCCACATGGCACGCTGAACCAATGGCAAGTACTTTTTCTGTTTTGGCGTCAGTATCTCTTCTTGTACAGGTACAAAATAATCATCTCCCATATTTTTGATGAAATGAGGCTTGACAAGTTTTCCAGTAGCCATCAGGTTTGTAAATTGAGCAATCTGCATTGGAGTCGTCAGAAAGTCCCCCTGCCCGATTGATGAGTTTAAGGTTTCTCCGATATACCAGGGTTTTCCATACTTATTCATCTTCCATTCACGATTGGGAACGGTGCCAAAATACTCATTGGGAAGATCAACCCCTGTTTTCTTCCCCAGGCCAAACAATTTTAATTGACGTGACATCTCAGCAATACCTACACGTAAACTGCCTTTATAAAAATAGATATCACAGGATTGTCGTATCGCCTTAATCAAATCCGTTTCCTGATGACCGGAGTGCTTCCAGCAACGAAACTTACGGTTATTTTTACCTAGCAGCATCGTTCCTTCACAATCAAACTTCGTCCATGGACTCATCTTGGGCGTGGTCACATAGGCCAGACCAAGACCTGTTTTAATGGTGGAACCAGGAGGGTAAAGACCATTAACGACCTTATTGGTAAAGGGCTTATCAAGGTCATTGATCAGCTCGTTCCAGCGCGTACTTGAAATACCGGACACAAAGGTGTTGAGATCATATTCAGGATAAGAGCCTGCCGCTATGATCTCTCCGTGTATATCCATCACGACTACGGCACCGGCTTTCTCCTTGAACAGTTCCTCAAGCAGCTGCTGTAGCCTCAGATCAAGGGCAAGCGTCAACTGTTGATGTTCCTTTGGCGGCTTAAAGCTTAATTGTTCCATCTCCTCATTATAAGCACTGACCTTAATCTCGCGTTCACCGGCCTCGCCCTGCAGAAACTGGTTATAGTACTTTTCGATCCCGCTTTTTCCCGTTGAACCGGTAAGCTTTGCCACTAGATTGTCTTCTACATCAGACTTATTGGCCTTGGCGACATAACCGATGATATGCGCGGCAAGCTTACGATTGGGATAATAGCGTTTAGGTGAAGGCAGAAGCTTGATATTCTCATTAAGATTCATCTTCGAATAAACAGGTATCGCATCCTCGTAAGAGACAAAGTCAACCACCGTGATAAAATGATGGTTATAATAGGAGTCCTTTTTAAGATAGTTCTTTTTCAACTCCTCTTTGTTCATGAATGGGAACATGGAAGAAATAATCTCAAGCTCCCTCTCCAACTCACCGTTTGTACTTGAAAGATGCGGTGCAACCTGTAATTTAAATCCAAGTTTGTTGATGGCTAAAGGTTGCTTGTTGCGATCAAGGATCTCCCCTCTGATTGGCGGAATATATTCAAACTTGATCGTATTCCTGTCCGCCAATGTCTCATAATAGTTATTCGACTGAATCGAGAGATAATAGATCCGCACCAATAAGGAGATCCACACCAATACAAAAACGATTAGTACAAACTTGACTCTCATATTCCGACCACCACGAAAAACTCCAGAAACATATAATAGAGTATATGCCAATCAACACTGGGTGTCTCGACCCATAAAACCTGACTCAAAACATATGAAAACAAAACATAACCCGGATATGCCAATAGCAGATAGATCAGTTTCAGGCAGATCTGACAGGAGATCATAATACGTAATCTAGGAATCACAAAACGATATACAAAGGTAAAATAGACAAGTGAGCTAAAGAGCAGAAAGTCCTTTTCAGCTTCAAACACAAGCAGAAGAAGCAAGACGAGTACGAGCCTTGGAAGGTCCTCTTTTTCCAGGGCACGCACAAAATAAAAGAAGAGCACCCCAAGTAATGGCGGAAAAAGCAGATAAATACTGCTAAGGCTTTGATAGAGTGCAAAGAGCAGTGTTAACAGGAGACCTGTTAATACTTTTTTATAAGTGAAACTTCGTTGCATAAAGGGAAATGCTTACATTTGATACAATCAGCCCAAATTTTATGTTCGGGCAGTGATTCCTTGGGGATCTCTACAAATCCCAACTTTTCAAAAAATGCCTGCTTATAGGTTAAGGACAGCACCTCTTTAAGTCCAAGACTTTCACCCTCTTGCAGACACAAAGAGACCAGTTCTTTCCCGATGCCCCTGTCTTGATAGGCCGGATCAACGATTAATGATCGGATCTCTGCCAACGCCGTAGTGTGTATATGCAAGGCGGAAAAGCCTACAAGTCTGTCATCATCAAAGGCAAGTGTATAGGAGCGTATATTCGTCGCTATTTCATCGGCACTTCGCATCAAAATAGTCCCATCGTCTACGAAGGGCTGCACCAGGGACTGCATCTGTTCGACATTAAACAGCTTTGCTTTAGTATAGTGTATCATCAGATTTCCTCAGGGGCGTCAAACAAGATCGAATAGATAACATTACTCAGCTTTTCAATCCCGCGTTTTTTAGTATTTGAAACCATTAGAGCACCAGGGTATGCCTTGCGCAAAGCGCCCAATTCTTTCTGGTTTAGTTTATCCATTTTAGTAAATACGTGCAAAAGCACCTGATCCTCTTCCAGAATCTCACCCAGATAGTTATCTACCTCGGTATCGATTTCCAGTTCCGGATGACGTGCATCAATAAGATGAATAAAAAGCTTTATCTGCTCACGCTCGGCAATAAACTGAGTCAGCGACTTCTGCCATTGGGATTTGAGACTTTTAGACACCTTGGCATACCCAAAACCCGGAAGGTCGACAAAACGTGCCTCTCGGCGTTCATCACTCTCTCTATCTCTAAACTCCAGTTCAAAAAAATTAATCAGTTGAGTTTTACCCGGTGTCGCAGAGACCTTTGCCATCCCTTTATGATTTACCAATGAGTTAAGCAATGAGGATTTACCCACATTGGATCGGGCCAGAAACGCGACCTCAGGAAGTTCATTCTCCGGAGCAAGCTTAATATTGGGTGCAGAAGTGATGAACTTTGCATTAATGATATCTATCATCTATTTTTGTCCATCTTTTTCATCAATATTAAAGATCATCATCACCGGTGCCTTATCCTTACCCACTGCCTTTGCATTCCCATCAAGCGCATTTAAAAGCACTTCCTCGCCAAAAACTTTTCTATCTGTTCCTATCTGATATAGATGAACATTCGTGTAAAACTGATATTCCTGCTTCTGAGGTAGATAGATCACCTTTTCTGCATCACCCTTATAGGTCGCATTGTTTTCAGGAAGATCAATATAAAATGAGACCTTTCCCTCGGCCTCATATCGATACGGGGTGCGCTCTTTATCAGTAAACACGCTCACCTTGGAGGCATTAAGTTCATCACTTCCTTTGGTGATCTTCACATTACCCTTAAATATTGTCACGCCTTTTTTCTCATTTCCGTCAAAGGAGTCCGCCAGTATCTTCACCTGCTCTGCCATAAGATCAGCCATAAACATAGATATAAATAAAATCAGTTTTTTCAATTCTTTTCCTCTAAATAATAATTAGCATCAATAGTCTGAGCATTGGTCTGACCGGTTTTGACATCATAATGCAGCTCACTGCCATAAATAATATTCTCATTTTGTGTCATGATAAACTTTTCAGGAATATAAAGATGCTCTTTTTTGGTATCATATACGGCATGATCACTCTCAAAAGAGAGCCCGTCTTCACGAAAATAACGCACATTATCATCTAGATAAACCGTTTCCTTCTCAAACTTGCCTCTATCAGCATACAGGTGCTCGCCCAGCTGATTCTCATTGACAATATAATGGGCATTTTCCACCTCATAATGCGTAGTGTACTGACGCCCTGCCGTCCCGCTGACAACGCTGGTCACACCCGTAGTATCGATCTCATAGAGGCTAAAATCCTCAATCTCAAGCTGCGCGACCTTCCCATCCTTATCACGGGTATAATCATAGGGCTTTAAAAAGATAAACAATGATGCTGAGAACAGCAATAAAAATACAAAAAAATGCGTCAGCTTCATCGCTTATTTCCAGATCTTTAAAAATTCCTCTTCCAGGCCATTTTCTTTGATGATACTCTCGATCATCTCACGCACAGCGCCTTCTCCACCCTTGTTATACAACACAACATCACACAGGCCCTTGATATACTCCGATCCGTCCGCCGGTGTAAAACTCATGCCCACGGCCTCAAGCATACGATAATCATTTAGATCATCTCCGATCGCGGCGATGTTTGAAAATGTCAGGCCCTCTTTCTCACGAATCTTCTCTAAAACCTCAAGTTTATCCTTAACGCCTTGAAAAAGGTAAGGAATTCCAAGCTCTTTAGCTCGTCTTTCAACGATTTTTGAACGTCTTCCAGTGATAATAGCGGCCTTTTTACCGAAACGTATCCAGGAACTGATAGCCAGCCCATCTTTTACGCTGAAGGACTTGATCTCATCACCATTTTCGCTATAGGTGATTCTTCCATCTGTCAGACACCCATCAACATCAAAGACCAAAAGTTCAATCACAATACGCCCTTCGTACTTGGGATGGAGATTCGTTCATTCTTGCTGGTTGCCCGACGCAGTGCCACAGCCAATGCCTTAAAAGAAGCCTCAATGATGTGGTGCTTGTTCTTTCCACGCTTCATGATGATGTGTGCAGTGATACCCGAATTAAAAACGATCGCACGGAAGAACTCTTCGGCCAACTCCACATCAAAGCTCCCCACCTTTCCCTCGATATCCACTTCATACACCAAGAAAGGACGATTGCTTAGATCAAGATCACACTCTACGCAGGTTTCGTCCATCACGACAGATGCTGAGCCAAAACGCTCTACCTTCGCTACAGGATAGATGGCGCTTTTAAGTGCTTGTCCGATAGCGATTCCGACATCTTCAACACTGTGGTGGTCATCAATATGCGTATCCCCTTTGCAGCTTACATTTAGATCAATCAGCGCATGCTTGGCAAAGCTTTCAAGCATATGGTCAAAAAAGCCCACTCCGGTAGAGATTTCGCTCTTACCTTCACCATACAGTTCTAAATCTATTTTAATATCTGTCTCTTTTGTTTTACGTTCGATATTTACCATAATTCTTTTCCTTATTCTCTGACAATAAAGGCACCTTCAAAATGCTTTGACTTATAATCACGTGCCTCTTCTTCTCCCTGAAAACCAGTAAGAAGGACTTTGAAAAGACGCTTATCCCCATCATCAATATCCTTGATGATCGTTTTATAGCGACCAGATGCGTTATTATAGCGTTCTTGAGTGGTAATTGCACCCTCTATTTTACTAAATGATCCGATTTGAAGGGCATATTTCCCGATCACTTTCTCTTTGAGGTCTTTTTGAATTGATGTTTTAGTGATCTTTGTCTCACCTTTTTTATTAAAACCAAGTATCTCCAGCTTGACGGGTGCTGTTCCTGTTTTGATCATATCCAACTGGGAGGCGGCCTTTTTGGAAAGATCTATAATACGAGAATCAACAAAGGGGCCACGGTCATTGACGCGTACGATCACTGAACGTCCGTTGGTCTTGTTGGTCACTCGCACCACGGTATTCATAGGCAGAGTTTTATGGGCTGCCGTCATCTGCCACATACTGTAGGTCTCACCGTTAGAGGTCTTTTTTCCATGAAAATTGGGACCATACCAGGAAGCCCGCCCATGCAACTCTTCACCTACCCTGACAACTGAGGGATAATAACGCTTGCCCATGACCGTATACGGACGCATAGTAGGATGATGCAGATTGCTGGGTGTTGATGCATTAGCCACCGGCGCTCTATACGAAGCACTTGTCCTGTCAATAGGACGACGACTACAGCCATCCAGAAACACTAAAAGAGTGACAGTGAAGAGAAGCGATCTAGTGAACACTCAGTTTCTCTCCAATCTTGATAATATCCGAACGTAGACCGTTTCGTTTTTTAAGATCAGCAATAGAGACCTTGAAGTATTTAGAGATAGACTCCAGAGTATCTCCACGCTTAACAGTATAAGATTTTTGCGTGCGGGGAATATACCCTTTGCTGACAGGGATGACTAAACGCTGTTTCAAGGAAAGACGATCCGATTTAAGCCGGTTAAAATCGCTGATGCGTCGGTAAGGAATACCGTATTTCTTACCAAGATACGACAGATTATCCCCTGATGTTACAGTGTGTACGAGATAGACCGTTTGCAGTTCGGCGGGTACATATTTCGTCTTAAACTCCGAGAGTTTGATATAAGGGATATAGATCGGATAACTTTTGCCGTAAGGAGGGACAAAATCATATTTCAAA
>JBFEYO010000004.1:0-43943 GCA_041562075.1 Sulfurimonadaceae bacterium
AGAGATACATTAAGCTTCAGTTTTGGTCTGCTCTTCTAATAAAGCAAACCTGAGACACGGATAAGAAGGCCGCAGTGTCTTCTTATGCTATAATTCGCAAAAAAGTCGGTCCTTTATGAAATACCTATTGCTCTTCGTACTCACCCTAAGCCTACAGGCAAAACTTCTTTTATCCCCCTATGATGCACTCAAAACAAATCTGGGCGATGATGTACATATTGAGAAGAAAAATATACTATTAAGTAAAGAAGAAGCGAAACAGATTCAAAAACACGCAGCCACAAAACTGGACACTAACATCTATCGTACCTTTAGAGTCTATCAGAACGACACGCTGATTGCCTATGGGATTTTAGTCGTACAAAAAGTACGTTCCAAAGATACAGCCGTATTATCGATCATCTCTCCGGAGGGTATACTAAAGACCATTGAGATCATCGCGTTTAATGAACCGATGGAGTATATCCCCTCCGAGCATTGGATCAAAGTGCTTGAAGGTAAACGTCTGACGCCGGGACTTAACCTTGGCAAGGATATTCCGACGATTACCGGATCCACCCTCTCGGCACGTGCCGCTACCAAAGCAGCCCGTATAGCCCTTGCCCTATTTGACGTAAAATACAAACAGTAATATGAAATTTCTTGTCTCCAAAGACCTGCATTCCAATAAAAACTTCACCCTCCTTATAAGCTTTTACAGCTTTATGATGCTGGTCTATTTTATAAGCGATCTCTTGTATCTAAGCCACTTTTTTGGGAGCAGTACACAAGCCGTACTCTATACCCTCAAGGGGAATGCAGAGGAGTTTATCGAACCCCTTTCACTGGTCAGTTTACTTGAGCACCTTCATATTTCCCTCTTTTTAGGTTTATTGGCTCTATTTACCACGATGGCTATCGCACTTAGACTTAACCTCTCTAACCGCCACAAAGAGTGGATTATCCTTCTGTCTATGGGAGGCCTTTTGATCTCCATCATCTCACTGCTGGCGACCTATTTTTTATGGGATGCTATGGTATATCTTCTGATTGCCTCAACCCTGCTATGGCATCTGTCGGGTGCCTATGCCTTAATCCTGGCATTTTTCCAGATCGGGATGAAAAAGACGTGATCTCCACACGACTTTTCTCTTTACTCTTACTACCGGCTTTGCTTTTGATCACACTGCAGCTGATCAGCGGCATCTGGCTCTTTGGTGAGAAGTTCGGTTTTTCAGCCGGTGAGGTTTATCTCTATTTCGCCGGAGATGAGCGCAACTATATCATGCCAAAGAGTATTGAAGGACTGCTTGAGACAGCCGTTCCCCACTTCCTGGCGATCTCAGTAACAATCTTTGCCTATGGGCACTTTCTGCTCTTTACAGAGATCATCTCCCCTGAGAAAAAGCAGTGGCTTATTCTTGGACTTTTTATCACCGCCATGCTCGATATACTCTCACCCTTTGGCATCATCTATGGTTATGAAGTCCTTGCCTGGGTCAAAGTCCTTGCCTTTTGGAGCTTTGAAATCTTAATGGGACTGCTTTTATATACCCTCTTTCGCGCATCCCTTCAAGAGTATCGAGCTTAAGGTTTCTACTTAAAGACCTGAACGCCTGATTGATATAGAGCTTTTTATGATTATCCACCAACAGATAGCCTAATCCCTTTTGATCGTTTAAAAAGCTCAAGGCCTCAACTTTTGGCATCACCGAAGCAGCCGTGGCATAAGCATCGAGTATGCTATTATTGTGCGTTGCACTCATCAAGGTAATCGATGCAAAACTCTTTGAAGAGCTCCTGGTCTTGGGATTGATCAGGTGATGATAATCCTTTGATCTGACGTAACGGCGGTAATTCCCGCTGGTAGAGATACCTATATTGTCTTGTGCCGTGGTAAATCTCGCAAAACTGCCCTCTGCAAAGGGGTTTTGAATCTGCATCTGACATCGGTGGAAACAGAAGATATCCCCGCTAAGAGCAATCACCCCTTTACGTACACCATTAGCCCTCAGTAGCTCTTTGGCCCTGTCAACCCCAAAACCTTTTCCCATACCGCCAAGATCGATGAGGACACCCTCTTCCGTCCAGACCTTTTCATCGGAGATATGTAATCCCTTAAAGTCAACCCGTGCAGCCAAGAGCTCATCCGCTGATGGAATACGTTCGTGCTCACCAAAATGAAAAAGTCCCTTGGTGATTGAACCGATAGTAATATCAAAATATCCATTTGTCTGATGATAATAGCCCGTACTTTCGCGCAGTGCCTTAAGCGTATCCGGGTCAGGAGAAATGGTGTGCTCATGATTGAGCCGGTAGATCTGTGCCTGTGGGTCATACGAAGAGAGGGCAGCTTCCACCTCCTTCAGACGCTTAAAGGCCTTATTGGCATGGGAAAGGTCTTTGTCATTCAGACTGATCGTGACATAGGTACCCATCAACACCTGCGTTCGGGTATAGAGTTCATCCGCCCCAAGCGTACTGAATAGAAGCAGTGTTACAACAAAACTCTTGATGCCCTACTCCTTTGTATATGACTTTTGCATCTGAGCCTTTGCAGCCAGGGTCTTCACCGTATTACTCACCTCCGAGTCAGCAATATGATAATGTTGTTTCAGTTCTTTGAGCGAGTGCTCTATCTTCTCATGAATCTCTACACCAAGCCGATCGATCTTCCTATCCATAATCTCAAAATGGCGCTCTTCAACACTGCCCAATTCTCTACTCAGCGTTTCCAGCTCTTTCTTCGCACCCTTATACTCTCCATAGATATCCATTAGACGGGAGATAAGTTCATTCAATGACGCATAGACCGGTGTAAGTTTCTGAGACTGTACATAGGTGTCTTCCATGCTCTCATGGATAGTGTCCGACTTGTTCAAAAGCTGACTTGCCTGTTTATGAAGCTCCTGCAGTTTGACCTCGTACTCCTGAGTCGAAAGGGCCAGGGATTCACTCAATTGTTTTGCATTACCAAGTTCCGAGCTCATCGCCGAGATGGTGAAAGAGAGCTGTTCTTTGATCTGCAGCACCACATTGGCAGCACTTCTTTCAAAGCCTTCACTCATACTGTTCATACGTCCGCTCAATGTACCGATCAGTCTGGAAAGCTCATCAAGGCCCTTGCTATCATTCATATTTTCTAATATGGAGATCACCTTATGGTAATGATCCTGTTCTGCGATCCTCAGGATATCGATATGTCGATGCACCACCTTGTCAAAATCCACCATGTCCTGTTGCAAGAACTTCTTGATCTCAAGTAAAGCCGATTCTTCCTGAACGTACATCTGTTCGAGCTTATCCGTGATCAACTGCTGCTGGTTGGAGAGTTTTGAGAAGTCCGAAAGTTCGCTCTTTAGTGTCAGCTGGACTGCTTCAAGGGTCTGTTTCTGTGCATCAGCCATCCCGCTAAGCTTCTCATCCAGCAGACCAAAATAACCTTGAACATCTGCGATCAAGGTGGCCAGAAGACGCTCATGGCTCTCCTTCTCCTCGCTGCTACGTGTCATACTGAACTGATGCATGATATACATCAATAGATAAAAGACCAGACCGATCAGCAGCGGCATCAAGGCATACTGTATATCATGCTTAAGCTCAGTGGTACCCGTAGTAAAGACAAAAAGGGAAATAGAAGAGAGAAGAGAGATAATCAATACGATGGGTGCGTAATTGATCTTCTGACGCATCTTGAAAATCACAAGCTGACGCCAAAACAGGAACAAAATAATAAGACCGGTAAGCGCTATCCATATCTCAGGCATAATCAACCTCTTAAAATGATGTTTAATTATGCCATAAAATAGTCACTATACGCTAAAGCACTGAAACTATTTTGTACGTGTGATCACCAGACGTAAAACGGGGTTGTCAAAACGGGCCTGCTCCGTTAGGACCGATGTGACCAGGCCGTCATCCTGTGTTACAACGCCAGAATGTATACTGACCACATTTTTATCATCTCGCTGAGCATTAAAGCCTTCACCACCGTCCGCAGGTCCCGGGATTGTACCTGCAGCTTCACTATTGGCTTCCGTGCCGGCATCATATACTAAAAGATCAAAACTTTTTGGCTCACCCACAACCAGACTATCTAAGTCCACAGCATCTAATGCCGTAAAGGCATCATTCGTATTTACCAACATTCCAATAGCTGATAGATGATAAACGCCAAAGCCTTTTTCCATGCTTAATGTTTCTGTCGCGCCGGGCAAGAGTGGCCCTGACATAGAAACAGAACTCATTGCAGTGGCCAATAGTTCTGAATTATCTCCACCCTCCGCCAACTTCTCTAACGCCACCGATGCTTTTTCACCGATTTCAAACCAGTGTCCATCAGCATGTAAACCAAGACCAATAGGTGAGATAGGTTGAAAATTGCTCATATTGCTTACACTCACCTCATACTTGGCAGGTAGAACCGTATTTTTATTATCACCTCCGCACCCTGTTAAAGCAGAGGTAATCCCTAATACCAGGATAACTGTTTTTACTGAAAACACCTGCATCTTATTTACCTACAGTAACCGTAACTTTGGCTACAGGATTTAACCAACGATGAATCCGTGAATCCAAGTCACTACGTCCCCCGTTTACATCGGTATCTCCTACAACACCGCGGTGAATATGCACTTTCGTGTTAAACTCACTGCCTGCCACACCGCTAGCACCGGTTCCGCCATCACCGTTTGGCGCAGCCGGTATCCCTAATGCACCCGGAGCACCGGCACCATTAATGATTTCGTTATTCACCTCTGTTCCGGCATCATAGGCATTCAAGTATAGTGTATAGGTTCCTGCTGTATTTGGGATCTTCCAAGAGTCCAGACCCACAAATCCATCATTCGTTGGTAGCAGCATGGCGACAATAGAGAGATACTCATTGCTTCCTGTGTCTAGATTAGCCGCTGTACTCGCCGCCGGTGCGAGCAAACCGCCTGCCGGATTTGCCACATAAGTGCCACCGGTATTATCCAAATCCACTATCAGGCTACTGATGTCACCCCCTTCTGCCATCGCCTGCAGGGATGACGATGCCGGCTCGCTTACTTTAAACAGCCCCTCGTTTACACCATGCGATGCTACTAACAATGGGGTATAAGTAATCCCATGGGTAAGATTGGTGATCTTCACTTCGATGCTTTGAGCTTGCAGTAAAGCCGATGACAATAGTGCCGCAGCACCTATAATTAATTTCATTTTCATTGTGTCTCCTTAAATTTGATGGTGACAGTATAAGAAGATGGTGTGGAACATATGTGTAATAATATTATAAATTGTTTTAAAAAGATTGGGCATCACAACAGTTTATCTTATCTTGTGTGTAGTTTTTGTTGAAAGGATAGAGCCTCTTAGTAGATGCTATATATCGGCGGGTATACGCGGGCCTGATCTTAGGTAAAAAGACTCAAAAACTCAGCCTCACTTACTCCGCTAAAGCCCTCTTCTTTACCTTCATAGATCGCATTGGCCAGTTCCTTCTTACTGCCTTGCATAGCAATGATTTTCTCTTCTACCGAGTTTTCGACAATAAGCTTGTACACAAAGACCGGTTTATCCTGTCCGATACGGTAGGCTCTGTCTGTGGCCTGATCCTCAGCGGCGGGATTCCACCAAGGATCATAATGGATGACTGTGTCGGCAGATGTCAGGTTAAGCCCTACCCCTCCCGCTTTGAGGGAGATCAAAAATATCTCCGTTTCACCCGCTTCAAATCGATCGATCTGTTTTTGACGGTTCTGCGTTGCACCGGTAAGTTTTGAAAAGGAGACCTGCCGTGCTTGCAAAGCATCTTCAATAATATCAAGCATGGTCGTAAATTGAGAAAAGACCAATATACGCCGTCCCTCATCCCGCAGCTCTTCAACAAGTTCCAAGAACATTTCCAGTTTAGCCGATTCTTCTACCTCTTGCGCCTGTTCTATCTTGAGTAAACGCGGGTCACAACAGACCTGTCTAAGCTTGAGCAGAGCCGCCAATATAGAGATATGACTCTTGGCCAGCCCCAGACTCTTAATACTCTCTCGGACGGATTTTTCCATACTGATTCTAATGGTCTCATACAGGGCTGCTTGATCCTTTTGAAAGTTCACCTTTCGAATGATCTCGGTTTTTGGCGGAAGCTCACTGGCCACTTTATCCTTGGTACGGCGGAGCATAAAAGGTCGTATACGAGCATTAAGTCCCTCTTGCGCATTAACATCATGCTCTTTTTCTATAGGGTTTTGGTAAAGGCTTTTAAAGCTCTTTTGCGTCCCCAAGAATCCCGGCATGATCGTATCAAAGATTGAATGCAACTCACCCAGATGATTCTCCATCGGCGTTCCGCTTAATGCCAGTTTATATTTCGCATGGATCTTCTTGACAGCCTTAGTGGATTCAGATCGGGCATTTTTGATCTTCTGAGCCTCATCCAAAACCAGATAATAAAAGCGATGCCTTCTTAAAAATTCAGCATCCAAGCTTAACAATGTATAGGTCGTAACAATCAGGTCGTAGTCATTAATATTATCTAATATCTCTTTGCGCCTGCTTCCGTGATAGAGCCCTACTCTCAGGCCTGGAGTGAATTTATTGGCCTCATTCTCCCAGTTTCCGAGCAACGAGGTCGGTGCTACGATCAGATTGGCACCTTCTTGGCGTGAAGACTCCTTTTCAATCAAAAGGTGAGACAAGGTCTGTAGGGTTTTTCCAAGACCCATATCGTCTGCCAGAATTCCACCAAACCCGTAACGGCGCATAAACTGCATCCAGGCCACACCCTCTTGCTGATAGGGGCGCAATTGTGCCTGCAGGCCTTTTAACTTTTCATACTTTGGCTTGGATTTCATCTCTTGGAGAATGGTAGAAAGGGAGGAGTTATCCTTGATCTTAAATCGTGAATCAGTAAAGTTATCCAGGACCTGCGCCTCATATTTGTGCAGCTTAAACCCTTCACTGTTAGGTGTATCCAAAAGCTCATAAAAGGTCTTGATTATAGGTTTTAGGACTTCTGTAGGAAAGCTGAGATAAGCGCCATTATCCAGTGCCACACAGCACTCGTTTTGAGAATGCAGATCAATCCCTTCTTGTAGCAGGGTAGAAAGTATAGGCAATAATGGAAGTTCTACACCATCGATCATCACGTGCATCCCCACTTCAAACCAGTGGGAACTCGGTTCCACCTTTACCTTTACCTCATCAACCCTATGAAAGTTTAATTCAAATCCACTACTTTGAATCAGTTCAAATCCCTGCTCTTGTAAACGGTCTGCATCATCTAACAAAGCTTTCCATGCGGACATATGCCCTGCCACCAGGAAGGAATCGAGCTGCTTAAAGCCATATTCATAAAGCTGCCCTAACAACTGTTCTTCAGCCACCTCACTCCTAAAGACCCTGCTTTTATGAGTAGCCGAAGTATATCGGGGGCTAAAAGGAAAGGCCTTGAGCTCAATATGCCCATATACAAAGGCCATATCTATTTTGAAGCTTCCTCTACTACCTTTAAGATATAAACGCGCCCTTGGCGAGACATCATGTAGTTCTTCAAGCTCTACACACTCAGGTAACTGCAGTTCAAGCTCGCCAAAACGTGAGGAAAACTCCAGACTAAAGGCTTCGAGATCCTCTGTATGCACGACAGGAGCACTTTTAATTAGTGCTATCTGCTTAGGGTTTAGAGTGCTATGTACCTCTGAAACCTCCTTGGTCTGTATGTTGATGCAATAAAGAGGGTCCGTATCGATCAGATACTCATGCTCACTTAGATTAAATCCCAAACGGCTACATGAAGCTTCCTCTTCCCAGACCAGCTGTAATGGCTTGGTACCTTCCAATACAAGAGGCTTCTTATGTCCGCGTTTCCAAAAACAGCGACCCGTTTTGATCGCACCCTCAAGGATCAAAGCTCCCAGTTTTCCTTTTAGTAAAGCCGTCGTCTTCAAGCCCTCGCTAAGGCTTCTAAACAAAGAGACATTATCACCGTCTCCGGCTCTGAAATACTCCGGTGGCCGATAGATATTAAAGACCGTATTGGGGCGGGCTCTGTTGATCTTTCCATAACCTCCGCCTTTGAGCTCGCGGGCGGTAAAGAGACTCATCTCGATCTCCTGGGTCTGTTTATGAAAATCCAGTTCATACAAGAGCAGGCTTGACTTACCCGACCCCTCGTCATCAGCTGCTTCAAAGCTTTTCTCAAAGGCATCCATCCACTCACGAAGTTCATCCCCCGAACGCTCCGACTCCTCCGGGTCTTCCTCATCAAACACCTGCTCATCCAGATAAGCCAAGGCAGCGGATATCACGTGTTTACAGTTTCTGCCTTTCTCACAGGAGCACTTTCCGATGATCTTTAGCGCTTCATCCCCTTGGGTATAGACATTCACTACCTGCTTATAAAGCTTTCTTCCCTGGGTTCGGGCAGTGATCTGCATGATCTCTTTACTGGCCATGGTGACATTTATGATCTCGCTCAATGCCGCCTCATTAGCATCATATCCCAAAGAAAAAGTCGCACCGTCGCATATATTTCGCAAGTCAGAAAGGCTAAAGTTTATCATGGCGGGATTATACTATAATTGTTGCAAAGGAATATGATGGATAATGAAGAACTTTTTGCTATGCTCGATACCTGTATTTCCCAGGCGTCCCAGGCCCTTAGCAGTGAGCAGAAGCTGGACTCTTTTGCCATGGTGTTGGATAATGATCTAACCGTACGCGAAATTGAACTGGAAGAGCTTGATGGACAACTGCGCTACGAGACCCTTATCGAGCTGCTGAAAATGGAGGCGGAGGCAGAAAAGATTACTGCCTTTGCCCTACTATCCAATGTCGATATCCCCGAAAACTTCTCCCCGGAAGTCTCCACCGGTATTCGAATCCATATTGAAGAGAAGAACTTCCAAGCCAACAACAAACTCTCAGCACGACTACTCTACGTCCCATACCAGCTCTATCGCATCAAAGGTAATCCTACTGTGCAGATACAACTGCATACCCCTATTCCCGTGGGTCTTCCCTGTGAAATCTTCGTTTAAGCCCTCCTGGTATCTACGAAATCCTCACTTTCAGACAATCTCACCCCTGTACTACCCTCCTGGACCACAGAGCTTTCATACAGAGCAACTGAAATTTAACGATGGAGACTTTACCCAACTGGTGTGGAATATGCCCCCGAATAATAATAATAAAGTACCTCGCATCACCGTACTCTTCCATGGCCTAGGCGGCTCCATCAAATCCCACTACATCCGGCGTATGATGCATTTTCTAAAGGAACAAGACGAACTCTGTGTACTGATGCATTTTCGTTCCTGTTCGGGAGAGGTCAATACCAAGGCCAGATCATATCATGCAGGAGAGACAGATGACGCGGATTTTTTCATTTCTCAATTGAGGCAACGATTCCCCCAGGTACAGATACATGCCATTGCCTATTCCATTGGTGCCAATATGCTTTTAAAATACCTAGGAACCTCTACTTCCCATGCCATTTTCAGCGCCGTAGCCATCAGTCCTCCCTTTGAACTTGAGAAGTGCACCCATCATCTCAATAAGGGATTTTCGAAACTGTATCAGTATTATCTTCTGATGGATCTGAAAACCAACCTCCTAAAAAAAGCCTCACATATCGATCTAGATACTCCGTATTCCCTAAGCAGTGAAAATATCAGAGCCATCAAAAGCATCTATGAATTTGATGAGCTTTATACCGCACCGGTACACGGCTTCAAAGATGCCAAAGAGTATTACCGGCTTAACAGTTCCAGGAAGTTCTTAAAACAGATCAAGACTCCTACGCTAATCATCCATTCCATGGATGATCCCTTCATGCCAAAGGAAGTCATTCCACATAAAGAGGAGTTAGGTGAGTATGTCAGTCTGGAGCTAAGCAAATATGGAGGACATGTAGGATTTATACAAGGCAGCCTGCTTAGACCGCACTTTTGGCTTCAACAGCGCATTTATGGTTTTTTATTTACTCCTGCGAAGGATTGATAAAGGCATCTCCGATCTCTTCGAAGACCTCTTCAGGCGGATTGAGCGCTTTCCATTCTTTATCTGCCAGCGGAAGCAATGCTGCCATCTGCTCAAACCACTCTTCCTTTGCTGATTCACTGCTAAACAGATAGAGCCTGTCATTATGAATATACCAATGTTGAGGATCACTCATAACAAGGTTTTCATAGGCCAATTCGTAAGCACAAAATCCGCCGAAGGCCGGAAGATAACGCTCTGGATTTTCAGAGAATTTTCGCTTGTTTTCATCACTATCAAAGTACCATTCCAGCCCTTTATAACTGTCATTATGGGAAAAATCCGCTTGTATGGCCTGATAAGCTTCAAAATAAGCTACCGCATCATATCCGTCAAGGGCAACTCCCTCCACCTGCATCATCTCTTCAGGCTCGACATTCTTGGCACATCCTGTCATCAAAGTCATAAAGCCTAAAATGACTAGAATCGTTGATCCGAGTTTCTTCACCCCATACATTTTGACTTGTTCCCTGCCCATTACATCATGAACAAGAAGTAGTAGATCCCTACTCCTTGCAGGATCGTCACAAAGATACCCACAACCAGAATACGTGCAAGTTTTTTGTGCTTGGCTGCCATTTCCTGCGAAAAAGCACCTTTACGATAAGCCTTCACTGCCGTAATCAACTGGTAGGACCAAAGATTAAAGGTCGCAATTGCCACCAGTACATGTACGATTAAAAACCCGATGAAGAAGCTCTGCGAAACCGGGCTGGCCTTGATATACTCCTGAAACCCACCTGCCATACGCATTCCGATCTCAAAGATCACGACAAATACCAGTGTCAGCACAAAGATACCCGCTTGGGATACAAAGTGTTTTTTTATCTCACCCTTTACAGCAAAACGGATGGAGAAAAAAAGTAAAAACGGTAGTAAAAAGAAAAACACACCGACTATATCCAAATACATCGGTGCCCGTGTCCCCATAAATCCTGGTTCGAAAAACATTATTTATCCTTGAAAAATTTAAAGAATCATACCAAAATAGTTTTACTTTCGACTTTAATCACGACATGCTCAGGCATTTATGCTAAGATAATCCTATGCAATTACAGATAAACAGTATACTCGATGAGATTGAGAAACGGATCAAGGGAAAACGAGACAAAGTAGCCCTCTGCCTCTGTGCTTTTTTATGTGATGGACATGTACTGATCGAGGACCTTCCCGGCGTTGGAAAGACCTCTTTGGCCAAGGTCTTCGCTCAGGTGCTTGGCCTGGATTTTTCACGTGTTCAGTTTACCTCTGACCTACTGCCCAGTGATATTCTGGGAATGAACTATTTTAACACTAAAGAGGCTGCTTTTAAGTTCAAAGCCGGACCGATCTTTTCCCAGTTTCTTTTAGCCGATGAAATCAACCGGGCGACACCCAAAACCCAATCTGCTCTGCTTGAGGCGATGGAGGAGCACCAGGTCAGCATCGATGGGCGTACGATGAAACTTCCAAAACCTTTTTTTGTAATGGCGACGAAAAACCCCTTTGAAGAAGTAGGTACCTTTGAGCTTCCAAGCTCCCAACTTGACCGTTTTGCCATCTCATTCTCTCTGGGCTATCCCGACAAGCAGGCCGAACGCTCCATTTTGGCCCAACACCTTCAACTCAAGCTTGAGGAACTTCAGAGCATTCATCCAGAACATCTAAACAAACTCCGAGCCGCTGTCCAACAGGTGCATATCAGTGAGCCTCTGCTGGATTACCTGCAGGGGATTTTGAGTTTTACCAGAGAGAGCGGGCTGTATCACAACGGCCTCTCGACCAGGGGTGCTCTGGCCCTTAGCAAGCTCTCACGGGCATGGGCCCTTATTCAGGGAAGGGAGTATGTTATTCCTTCGGACATCTCTTTTTTACTTCCCTTTGTCACTGCCCACCGACTCCAGTCCAAACAGAGCAGTAAAACCTCCCAAGAGATAGCTGATGAGATACTTTCAAACGTTCATCCGGATTCTTAGGGATGTCCAGCCTCGCCCTACAAAGTATTTTATTTTAATCGTGATCAGCATTATCGGCCTCTTTTCTCTGGCCTATATGCATAACTACAATATTGTCTACCTGATGATGTTTTTTGTCTTCTCTCTGGCAGGAGCTTCAAGTATCATCGGCCGGCTTAATCTGTATGAACTGGAAGCCTCTTTGCTGAGTACCCACCGACTCTTTGCGCATACAGAATCTTCGTACACCCTGATGATATCCAACCCTAACCCCCATAGAACAAGTTTTGCCCTTGAATGCAGTAATTCGTACACTACCGAAAATATTGATGAACTTGCCGGCTTGCAAAAACATACTCTCACCCTTAGCTACATCCCTAATCACAGAGGCAAACACTCTCTTCCTCCTTTACAAATAAACAGCCTCTTTCCCCTTCCCCATGAAGTCTTGTATAAAACCCTGAAGATCCCCAATGAAGTCATCGTCTATCCCGAGCCAAAAGGTGATAGTCTACAGGGAGCACACTCCAAACACAAGGCATTCTTTGGAGAACAGGAAGATTTCGAGGGAATAAAACTCTACCAAGAAGGCGATCCCCTTTCCAGAATATATTGGCCCTCTCTAGCCAAGGGAGAAGAGATCATGTCCAAGGAGTTCAATCAGCTTGAGAAAAGCCGCCACCTGCATTTTTATTTTGAAAAGGCAGGAGATGATACGGAGTCAAGGCTCTGCCAACTCTGTCTATGGGCAAAAGAGTGTCAGCAAAAAGGAATTGAATACACCCTGCACCTTCCAAACCTTTCACTCGATTCACGACGTAGGAGTTATGATGAGATTCTCAGCATTCTTGCCCTCTACTAGGCTCAATTCCTTACAGCTCATCGACATTGCCCTCTTTCTGGCATTTTTGCCCCACCTGTTTATCCTGAAACTGCCGATGCTTCTTTTCCTGGGGCTTGGTGTCTACTTTATCTATAAGAAAAAGTCTTCCCAGCTTCTTATTATGAGCTTTACTCTCTTGGGACTTATTGCCATAGGCCTGAGCTTTTTTGCCGAATATAATTTTTCAAGCTTTTCACGCTTACTGGTCTTTATCTCTGTATTGATCTCTTTTTTGACCATGGCAATTATCCTGCAACGACTCACCCGATCGATCAACTTTTATCTGCGCGTTTCTCCCGCAATGCTGATGATACTTTCCTTCTTCTTTTTTAATTCCATCTCTATGCTTTTCTATGCCCTTTTCACCCTCTTTATCTTTACCTTTTTACTCCTATATTCGCGAATGCACAGTAGTTTTAATAATATCCTTCGTGTCAATGGTCTGCTTTATCTCTTCTCCCTGCCCATTGTACTACTGCTCTTTTTAAGTTTTCCACGCATCTCCTATAAAAAAGCCCAATTCGGTTTTCAAGGAGAAGAGATCTCCCGTACCGGGCACGACGGTAAAATGTATATTGATTCCAAAGCCCTGCTTGTGCCTTCGCCAAAGGTTGTGATGGAGGTAAGCTTTGATCAGAAGGTACCTCCGGCATACCTTCTATACTTTAGAGGCTCTACCCTCTATAAAGACAAGGGTACAGAATGGATCAATCCTGTGGCGCCACGCCCTGCCAGAGTAAATATCTCCAAGGCAAAAAGTATCATTAATTACAAGGTTAAACTCTACCCCCATAACCGGCACTGGCTTTATATGCTAGATCTTCCCATACGTCAACTGCCGGAGAGTTTTATAGACAGAGACTATATCACCTATGCCACTATGCCTGTCAAAGAGATCACCTATTATGAGGCAAGCTCTGCACTCATATATGAGACCCAAATAGAGAATAACCTTAAACATGCTCTGGACGTCAATGTCAGCCGAGACCCAAAAACAGCAAAAGCCCTGACCAAATATATAAACCCCGACGACAACTCCCGATCCAAAGCCAATGCCCTTATCAAATATTTCTCTTCCCTGGATCTCTCCTACTCCCTAAAGCCCAAGCCCATGGACTTAGAACATCCCGTAGATTCCTTTTTATATGATGCTAAAGTGGGATATTGCGTCCATTTTGCTTCAGCTTTTGCCAATGCTGCACGCCTGGTAGGCATTCCCTCACGTATCGTCACCGGGTATAAGGCTGACGCGGCAAATGCTATCAATGATTATCTGCTCGTAAAAGAGGCCGATGCTCATGCCTGGGTAGAACTCTACCTTGATGAAGCAGGATGGATCCGGTTTGAACCCACTTCCACCGCCAAGCGTATCTTGCCGATAGAACAGGGTGGAGTCAATAACGCCTATACCAATGAGAGTGTCTTCTCACGTTTTTTCCAACAGGTCAATGTCTATTATATGTATACCCGTCATCTGATCAACACCTGGATCTTGCAATATGACCGCTCAAAGCAGAAGTCCCTGCTTAAAGAGCTTCTGAGCAATACGCTCTTTCTTCTACAATTCATAGGTATACTTTTAGCCCTGATTATTAGCTCTTTCTTTTTGTTTATCATGCTACAAAAGGCAGGTTGTGAAGACAAATTATTATGTGAGATGGAGGTCTTGATACGCTTTTTACAACAACGGGGAGATCAACGTCAACAAGGAGAAAACATGTCGGAGTTTTTGCACGCACTGGCAAAGCGACACAAAGAGTATAGGGGTTTAGAGCAGATCAGCCAGCTTTATCATGAGATGCGATATTCCCAAAAAGAACATGATCTCGCTCACCTAAAGGCCAAAATAAAGGCCTTTATCAACTCTGTTAAGAACGCTCGGTAACTTCTACCAGATGCCAGCCAAACTGGGTCTGGACGACATGAATGACGCCCAGTTCACCGTTAAAGCAGACCTTATCAAATTCCGGCACCATCTGCCCCGGTCCAAACTGTCCCAGTTCGCCCCCTTGGGCTTTGGAAGGACACGAAGAGTTTTCCATGGCTGCTTCAGCAAAATCTTTACCTGACTCTATCTCTTCTTTGAGGGCTAAACATTTTTCTTCACTATCCACTAAAATGTGACGGGCACTTGCCATACCGCTTGGCATTGCCACTTCCCCACGACTGGTCACTTCGACAATATGATATCCAAAGTCCGTCTTCACGACATGCAGCTTATTGAGTTCACCGTTAAAACAGACCTGATCAAATTCCGGCACCATCTGTCCCGGTCCAAACTCACCCAGTTCACCACCCTGGGCACGAGATGGACATGAAGAGTTTTCCATGGCTGCTTCGGCAAAGTCCTTACCTGCTTCTATCTCTTCTTTGAGGGCTAAACATTTTTCTTCATTATCCACTAAAATATGACGGGCACTTGCTTTTATCATTATGACTCCTTAAATTTTCAAGATTATACAGCATTAATTCCTACAAGTGGTATAATACACATCATTAAACTAAAAGAAAGAAAAGATGGGTCTTATCACTGCACCAAAAAATATCCTTAAAAATCTTGTATATTCAAAAATCACTCCATTTGTGTTTAAAATCTCTGATCAACCCATGCGTTTTTCGGAACTAATGCATGCCAATAAGATCTATAATGACGGAATGAACCTTGAATACAATATGACAGGTTTTCGTATCCGTCTGGGGCGTCTATATCTGGTATTTACCATCTTATTGATCCTGATTACCACACCACCTTCAATCATCTTTCACTCCCTGCTGGCGAAGATCGACTGTCATGCACTCATCATTCTTTCTATTGTCCTTACCATCGTGCTCTTTTCCACCTTTGCTCTTTTCAAGTCCTGGCTGATCGAACAGATCTCCAAGCAGCTTATCATCAAAGCATGGAAAAACCATTTTCCCCATTTTGATTACGAAAAAAACAAACAAATCGTCTCACATATCTATTCTGAAGCCAAAGAAAGTGGTATCAAAGAGAAAGATCTACAGCACCATATTATTACAAAAATGGTCAGCCAGGAATAGCCTTTTTTGGCTTAGTAAAGAATCTGTTACCAGGTAACAGGCAATGCTTTAACCCTGTCGGAACAGATGGAATCAACAATCAATATTTTAATAGGAAAATTAATAAAGAGGTACAGGTCCGAAGACCTGTTAAGTGGGTTAATACTATTTACCGATTTTTTCAGCGATAGCGTTGATGTCAGCGTCGCTAAGTGCAGCAACTTGACCTTTCATAAGACCTTTCATTGGACCACCGTATGAACCGTCTTTGTAACCTTTAAGAGCAGCTACGATATCAGCTTTAGCCATCTCAGCGATAACTTTAGATTTACCAAGTGCTTTTTTCTCACCGTTTGCACCGTGACAACCAGCACATTTAGTATATGCATCAGCCATAGCTGCTGTGCTAAGACCTAGAACTGCTAGTAATACAAGAACTTTTTTCATTATTTTCTCCATAGTTTAGAATGCTTAATTATAGATTGTTAAGATTAATTTAACTTTAGTTTATAAGTTTTTTATACAAATCCCTCTCAGACGTATCTAATATTAACAATTACCATCCAATGAAATTTTAAAAACCGAAGGAAACTATATGCGGGGTAAACATGAACTCCCTCCTAAAGGAGAGATCATATGTAAAGAAAGTTATTGTGCTTTTGGACGGCCAAACTTACGGTGCCAATGCCCATGTTGATTGTTTTCAGCATTATTATGTGGAAGAGAGTTACCTGGAGCACTTTGGTCTCCATTTCCCCATCCATTGTTTTGCAATGATGATGAACCACTCATCTCAGTACTTAAGGTCATTGTTCCCAACGCCACTACTGCCGGTGCCACATAGGCCTTTTTTAGTAAACTGCGGCGTGATTCGTCGCAAGTGTTATCAAGTACTTTTTTCATGATCCCCTCATTTCAGGACTTAATTTAAAATTCTAATACGTCATTGTTGCATAATGATGATTATATCCAGTTTAAATTAGTTAACAAATAGTAAACAGTATAATGTTGCCAACATGGGTAGATAAGCTGTTCGCTCATATAAAACTGTTTGTACAAAAACAAAAAGGTCACCACGATATGACAAATGCCTTTGCTCATACGATCAATTATGATACAACCAAAAGCAGTTGCGACAATCATGCCCTAAGGCAGCTCAATATCCTTCAGAGTAAGGCCTCTTCCATATTTTCCTTCAATCAGACAATCCATTATCAGCAGAACCAGGGCCGGGAAGTCTCCCTATCAACAGACCTTGACTTTTATCAAAATGTAGAAAACCAGCAGTGGTGTTTCAGTATTAAAGATGTGCTTTCCTTTCATTGGAGTAAAGGCTCTAAAGACATTTATTATCATCTCCATGCCCAAGGTTCACCTGAGCTTTTACACTACTGGCTCTTACACACGCTTTTGCCTGTTTATCTCACCATTGAAAATATCTATGAGTTTATCCATGCCGGCGGTATTGAAATCGATGGCAGGCCTGTACTCTTTATTGCCCCATCCTATGGAGGAAAGTCTACCCTGACAGACTTTTTTATCCAAAAAGGCCATACCATGATCAGCGATGATCGTGTCGGGCTTATTGAAGAAGATGACCGGGTGATGGCAGTCCCTTCTTACCCCTTTCATCGGCCGTACCGGAAGATGGAAGATCTGGGAATAGATGTCAAAAACTTTTCACCCCACCCCAAGCCTCTGGACTCTGTCTACCTCCTGCAACCGGCACCAGAGACTGCGCTCATCTCCTTTGAACCTCTTCAGGGCCTTGAAAAGTATAAAGCTCTGCAGTACAATGTTGATTTCAACCTTCCGCTGAATAAAGCCAGGTCCTTTGCCCTTATCGCTAAAATCGCACGATCCGTTGATGTTTACACGCTTCATCTTCCCTGGGATCTTAAACGCTTGGATGAAGTTTATGAGGCAATACACGAACACCAATATAATAGATCAAGGATAAATTATGACATTTGATCAAATAATCTCATTCCCTTCATATATCATGTTCCAACATTTTGATGATGAAGCCGTCTTACTTGATATCCGTACGCAGATGCATTATGGGCTTAATCCCCTGGGTACACAGCTTATTTCTTTGATCCAGGAGGGAAAAAGTCTTCAAGATGCTTATGAAGCGCTTTTAAATGAGTACGACGTCATGCCCGAACAACTTGAAAAGGATATTCACACTCTGCTTGACACCCTGCTAGAACATCAATTGATAGAATTTTCATGACTCCCTTGTTCCCTAATGAGTTCTCTTTACTACTCGAAGCATCAAAAAAGAACCCCTCTTTTGAAACCGTATCAGCCTATCTGCAAAGAGAGATTGACTATGAACTGCTCTTGAATCTCAGTATCTCACATGGGGTGTTTCCACTTCTATATAATGTACTAAAGCATATGAAAAAGACCTCTATGCTACAAGAACTTGAAGTCATCCATAACAGACTGCATAAAAGTAGTTTTTTCATCACAGCTTTACTTCTTCAGCTCATATACAAGCTGAATGAAAAAAAAATCCGTTGCATCCCCCTTAAAGGAGCGGTACTGGCTCAGTCCGCCTATGGGGATATCGCACTTCGGCCCTTTGGCGATATTGACATTCTTATTCAAGAAAAAGACATGCTTTATGTTGTTGACACCTTAAGTGAACTTGGCTATACCTGTGAACATAATCTGAAAGCTACACATCATCCGTATATATTAGAGCACTACACAGATATTTCCTTCATCCATCCTCACACAGGACTGTATATAGAGGTACATTGGAAACTTTTTAATACTGCTATAGCAGGTCTAAGTGATATACCAGCACTCTTTGACAAGTCTACAAACATATCTATACAAGGCATGAGGCTTAATAAGCTTCCGCAAGAAGAAGAGTTCATTTACCTATGCATCCATGCAGCAAAACACCGCTTTGAACGCCTTGAATGGTTAAATGACCTAAACTATCTGTATGAAAAATATCATCACGTATATGATTGGAAAAGGATGTATCAACTTGCCTGTGATGAACAGATGCTCAAACCATATCTTCTCTCACTGAAACTCTTACACCATCTGTATCAATGCGATACACCTAATGTCATTGACACAAAACTGTTATATTCTTCTAAAATCATCGTTTCCTATCAGAAGGTATGCAATCTATATCGCAAAAATTATATCTTGAAACAGAAAAAAAATGGAATACGCTGGATGGAATTCTTCTTTGCCCTGCAATTAGATGACACCTTTCTCCAAAAATTCCACAGAATTAAACAGCTTCTCTTCCCTCAATATATCGATGACATTTTAAGCTACAATGATACTGAAAAAAAACTAGGGCCAGGATATTATTTCAAGCGCTTGCAACGGTTTCTCTTCAAAAGACATATATAGTTAAGATCAAACCTCATCAGTATAATCTGCCATAATCTTTTTAATAAATGCAATATCCGATAAAAACAAATTAATCAACACCGGATCAAAATGACTACCGGACTTGCTGCGCATATAATCCATCGCATCATCAAAACTCCAGGCTTCCTTATAACAACGCCGATGTGAAAGAGCATCAAAGACATCAGCAATTGCAATAATACGTCCGTAAATATGGATATCCCGTCCCTTCAATCCCCGGGGGTAACCGCTTCCATCAAACTTCTCATGATGCTCATGGGCGACGATGGCAGCTGCTTTTAAGATAGGACGTTTGGAGTTACACAAGATGTTATACCCGATGCTCGTATGGGTCTTGATGACTTCAAACTCCGCATCACTCAAACGCGAAGGCTTCAATAGCACACTGTCGGGGATGCCTATCTTTCCAACATCATGTAAAGGAGACGCGTGTTTCAAGGTCATGCTTTCTACCTCGCTTAGACCAGACTTCTTCGCCAAAAAATAAGCGTATTCAGCCACACGCTTCACATGATTGGCCGTCTCTTTGGAACGACTTTCTACCACCTCGCTCAAAGTGGATATAACCTCGTTTTGCGTATCTACCACTTCCTTATCAAGGTAAAGGTTTTCAAAGGCAATAGCCACATTGGATGAGTAGATATCTATCAGCTGCTTATCATTTTCCTGCAACTCTTCACATCCGTCTACATAGATCAGATTGACACTGCCGTTACTGGACTTGAAATATCCGATAAAGGCTTCATCAAAAAACATCGACTCCTCACACTCCAAAACTCTGTCAAATTTTTTCTTAAGTTCCTCGTCAATATGACCATAAACCAGTTCATTCTCAACTTCTGAATACTTTCCTGTTCCCGCAACCACTGAAAATCCGTCGCTGGTCTCATACAGACTTAGTCCATCCACCTGAAGATACAAAGAGTCCTCATCAAGGTTCAAAATAGAGATCAGCTGGATCAGTGCCCCCCTGGCGAACTCCTGTAAAGAATGGATCTCAAACAGGTTCGCAGAGGCATCGATGATCTGCCTGAGTCCCTTTCTGTTTTGCTCAATTACCGTGCGCTTGTGCTGAATATTGATTAAGTCCCGATAAGAGCGTATTGAAGCGATAACCGTCGTAAACAATTTGTCCACCGTCAATTCCGTCTTCTCTTTGTAGTCATTAATATCCAGTGAGACGATCACATCCCGTTGGGGAGCCTGTCCCGGCTGTCCAGTACGCAACACAATGCGTACAAGTTTGTTATTCAAATCATTGCGCACATATTCAACGAAATCCAAACCTGCTTCATCAGTCTCCATAACGACATCAAGCAAAATAAGAGCAATATCTTCATGTTCTAAAAAAACTTCTTTTGCCTGTGCTGCACTATGGGCATGGAACAACTTCAGATCCCTCCCTTCAAAGGCAAAGTCTTTTAGAACCGCACGAGTAATTGCATGCACTTCCTCGTCATCATCCACCACCAAAATCTTCCAAAAACTATCATGAGTGACACGTACCGAAGTATCTTCCGCAAATTCAAACAATGCATCTTTCATTGACATCTCCTATCCTCATCATCAATATTCTCTTGCAGCAGCATGGATCGAGAGTGGATAAATTCCTCAACACAATGGAATATCCGTTCTTTTCCCTCTCCCAATACGATCACATGGCGATTAGAAGAAAAACTTTCAATACGTTTATCTTCAGAAGCGATAACTTCATAGATTCGTTGCGCGCTCTCCGGCTTTACAACAGGGTCTTTATCCCCTTGAATAATCAATGTAGGCGTCGTTATGAGAGGCAAGGCATCCTGACACTCCTGCATTAATAATCTAAGCTGATCTAGGGACTTGATGTAGTTGCGTTTATAATTAAAGTCGGGAAACTCCGGTTCCCCCTCAACATATTCCAATCCTGCATTGAAGATCCCTAAAAAGTCATTAAGCCTGTTTAAGGTTGGCACGACATAATTCACACGGATATCTTGCAGCTGCAAGGCAGCATTGATCACAATCAAGCCGTCTACTTTGTTACGTTTACGCGCAGTTGCCAGCATCGCCAAAAGTCCTCCTGTTGAAAACCCCGCAACAAAAAGTTTTTTACTCACCTGTCTCATGGCGGCAAAACCGCGATTAAAACTGTCATACCACGATTCCCAGGTACTATCACGTAAATCTTCACTCACCGTACCATGTCCTTCCAAACGTACTCCATACACATTGATTCCCCGATCATGCAGATACTCAGCCAGGGCTTTTATCTCCGGGGGAGACGACTTATAACCATGAGAGAGCACCACACCGACATTATATTCTGGCTTATACAAGATAAAGGGTGTACCGATCTCCTTAGGCTTGGAAAGCAATACGGAATAAAAACGGTTATAACTCTTTTGATAGATCTTCTTGTCCTGATTAAAAACGATATGAAAGACTTCTTCCTTGATCTCTCGAGAGCTTTTGGCAAGCGTGTCTTTAACACTTTTAGAGACATTGGAGAAAAGGGAAATCTCATTTAAGATGACCTTCAGAGTATTACGAATACGAATATTATGAAACTCATGCTCCTGCTCAAACACATCCTTATTGATCTTATAGAGTTCATCTTCCACATGCACCAATACGTGCTGATCTAAGGCTAGCGTTAAGATGCTTTGAAACCATGGGTCTTGTTCATCGGTCAAAAGCTTATAAAGCTCATCCGTAATACTATGATGCACATGATAGGTCTTCAGAGAAATCACATCCCGAGCTGCCAAAAATATAGCCCGTTTAAGCTCATGTAAACCAATATATGATTCACAATAGTGTTCAATCACCAGAGCAAAGATATGATCAAAATTGATCATCGTATTTTTATAGACCGCATCCATAAATTGTGTCGTTAAGTCATGGCGGCAATATCCGATCAGATCTTCGTCCCGGATACTCCCGCCATAACTGGTCTGACAACGCATCTCTTCACGTGCCTTATAGATATAAGTCCCGATATCCACCGGATCGTCGAAACGGACATGTATCTCAGAATTAAGTAGAATATTTCCTTCTATTTCCAATTCCTCCTTGATCCGATCATCGATTTTTTCCACTACTTTATCACCTATGCTCATCAGAGGGTTCATGCCCGGTCGTATTGGGGTATAAGTGATATTGACCGGGACGACGACCGTACTACGATATGAGACCCGCTCATTAGGCTGCATAAAATACTTCTCACGCATCTGCCTCACCTTGATCACATCTCCTGCCTGTTGGGCCCTTTTATATTCCTGTTTAAGCAGTTCACTCTGAATCGCCAAGACTGCCGAACCCGTCTTGACCGGACTTCTGCCATCCAAAAAGTCCAGAATAAAAGCATCTTCCTTAATGATCTTTTTATTCTTTACCATCGCGCCTTCAGGATAGATGATCCAGTTTTCCCGTCCCGTCATCAAATCGCCCAAAATAATCTCATTACGGTGTTGTGCCCCTGTGGAAAGCGTCCCTACACGATTAAGAAACTTCCCAAAATACCCCACAAAAATAGAGTGATCTGCCAAGGATCGAACCCCCATCTGTGAATGAGTATAGATAATATAGGGCATAACAAAGGTCTCAAAGCGGGTAAAATGATTTGCAACAAAGAGGGTCGGGGAATCATGCAGGAGGTTTTGCTCCCCGTGCACATGAATATTCGTATCCAAAATGGATTCGACCATTCGGATAAGATAGTTACTGGAATCATACAGCAGGTTACTCATTATTCTTGCCTTAGGCGCGTTTTAAGAAATCCTTGGTGCTAAACTCATCCACCAAGACTGCTTCCTCTTTGACTTTTTTAGCTTCCGCCAGAAGTTCATGCTCTGCCTCATTGATGACACCTGCCTCAAGGGCATCCTCATAGAGTGTCGCTCCCTTATGCAAGCGACCGGTACGTACCTCTTTTTTCACCTTATGAACAATAGCATCAGCTTTGCGAGAAAGCCTAAAGGCGTGTTCCAGTCTTCCAATAGCCTCATTGACATCATCACTTAAATAAATTCCCTCTGTCAATTTTTCTCTGTCATTTCCATCGACCGTTATCTTTTCAGCAAGAGCCTTGGAGTAAAAATCGCTGGGAGCTTTGGAGAGTGCATTCAGTCTCATATACCAGCCTATAGGATAGGCAAAGAACATACCCACAATAGATCGATCGATATTCTGGCTGATCTCTTCATATGCCACCTGTATCTGATGAAGGGCATAAGCACCCATCCACTTGACGTAGATCTCATCCTCTTTAGCCTCACCCTCTGCTTCAAAGCGCTTTAGAGTCGCTGTAAGAAGATACATCCAAGAAAGGATATCTCCAAATCGTGCCGTAATCTTCTCTTTTTGTTTAAGACTTCCTCCGTAATATCCCATCACAAAGTCGGTCAAAAAAGCAAAGGTGGCTGATGACCAGGCCAGCTTGCGTTCATATTTAGCGATCAAAGAAGATCGCGAAGAGAAGTGCAGATATCCCCGGCTTAGACTAAGAAGGATCATTCTGACCATGTTTCGTAAGGTAAACCCTATATGTTTGAAAAAATTCTCATCAAAGGCATTCACATCACCCTCTTCCAACGCCTCAATCTCCTTATAGGCATAAGGATGACATCGGATGACTCCCTGACCAAACTGGATCAGGGTACGTGTCATGATGTTCGCTCCTTCTACGGTAATCGCGATCGGCGCACCCATGTAGGCATGGGCAATAAGATTCTTCTTCCCTAAAGAGATGGCTGCACCGCCCAGGATATCCATCGAGTACCCCATGATCTCCCTAAACTTCTCAGTCGAATGATACTTCATGACCGCATTGATCACCGCCGGCTTCTTGCCCTCATCAATAGCACCGATCGTAAAGGTTCTGGCTGCATCCATCATATAGGTAAAGCCAGCAATTTTGGCCAGCTCAATCTCGATCCCTTCAAATTTGGAGATGGAGATACCAAACTGTTCACGCACTTCGGCATAGGCACCGGAGACGCGGGCCCCAAGTTTCGCTCCTCCCGTACTGGTAGAAGGCAGAGAAATCCCCCGTCCAACCGCCAAAGATTCCATCAACATCATCCATCCCTGACCGATTCCTTTTTCACCGCCGATCACGTCATCAATACTGATGACAACATCTTTACCACTGATAGGTGAATTGATAAAAGGTACCCCCAGAGGGTCATGCTGACGACCTTGGGTAACTCCCTTGAGTTTAGCATCTACCAAAGCACAGGTGATACCAAGGTCTTCTCCCCGTTCCAGGACATTATTGGGATCACGTAGAGTAAAGGCAAGACCGATCACTGTCGCGATTGCCCCCAGCGTAATATAACGCTTTTCAAACTGCAACCTGATCTTGATATTCCCCTCCTCATCCTCAAAGACTTCACCATAGGATCGAATAGAAGTCGCATCTGATCCGGCCATAGGCTCAGTCAAGGCGAAACAGGGAATCTCCCGACCATCCGCCAAACGCGGTAGATAATGTTCCTTTTGCTGTGTTGTCCCGTAATGCATCAACAGTTCAGCCGGTCCAAGGGAGTTAGGAACCATGGTTGAGATAGCAAGTACTTGAGACCGCGAGGCCATTTTTTGGATAACTGCCGAGTGACCAAGGGCTGAAAATCCCAATCCACCGAAGGACTTCGGAATAATCATACCGAAGAACTTCTCATCTTTAAGGTACTGCCACACCTCTTTGGGAAGATCACGTTTACGAAATACCTCCCAATCATCAGTCATCTCACAGACCTTATCAACCTTAGTCTCTAAAAACTCCTTCTCTTCCTCACTTAGCGAAGGATACTTTTCACTAAAGATAGACGAAAAGTTCGGTTTACCGGAGAAAAACTCACCATCTACCCAGATCGTCCCCGCTCGCAAGGCTGTTTTTTCCGTATGGGAGATAGTGGGCATCAACTTGAGTTTCTTAATCAGGCCGACTAGACGGGCTGAGATCAGATTGCGGCGTATATCCGGAACCAGAACAATCACATTAAGCCCCAAATAGATCAACCAGAACAAAAGACTCGGATCACATCCAAGATAAATAATTACTGCGAGTAATGCTGCCCAATACACCGCTTTAGTTCCTATAAACCACATTCCAAGTAATACAAGGCCCAAGCCAATCAATACATAATCCATGCCTATCCTTTATAAAATGTTTCGTCCGCTTTCGCCATATCCACCAAAAGCTTCGCCGGTTCAAAGCGGATGCCATAATTCTTGGCCAAAGACTGTAGGGTAATGACTATATGCTCAATTCCCATCGCATCAGCATATTTCAACAATCCGCCTCTAAAAGGAGGAAAACCAGTCCCCATAATCATCGCCATATCCAGGTATTGTGCATTTTTCACAATGCCTTCTTGCAGACACATAGCCGCCTCATTGATCATAATAAGCATCGCCCTGTCTATGATCTCCTGCTCATCAAACTGACGCTTGGAGAAGACAAGGCTCTTCACTTCACCGTTGACTTCACGTTTTTTGCCACTGTGAATATAAAAACCTTTGCCGGACTTCTTACCCAGCAATTGCATCTGCTGGTAAACTCTATCAAGTATAGGGGAAACGCTCATCCGTTCGCCATAGGCATCTTCAAGGACCTTTGCCACCTTATATCCAACGTCCAGACCAACCTCATCCGCAAGCACAAAGGGTCCCATCGGCATACCGAAGTCCTCAATGATCTTATCCATACGTTCAAAATCCGCACCCTCTTCAAACATACGCACCGCTTCATTAATATATGGAAGCAAGATACGATTCACCAAAAAACCGGCACAATCGCCCACAACAATCGGTGTCTTTCCTGCCTCTTTTGCCAAAGCTACGACGGTAGCAATGGTCTTATCCGAGGTCTTGTTACCCGGAATGATCTCCACCAGAGGCATACGAGGTACCGGGTTAAAAAAGTGCATCCCGATAAAACGCTGAGGATGCTGCATTTTTTCACTTAACATAGTGATTGACAAAGAAGAGGTATTCGATGCGATGATCGCTTTCTCATCCATCTTAGACTCAAGTTCACTATAAAGCTCCTGTTTTGCCTCTTTATTCTCAACAATCGCTTCAAGAGCCAGATCACAATGCCCAAAACCGTCAAACTCTGTGGTATAAGAGATATGCGCAAGCTTTTGTCCAACTTCTGCCTTCGTCAGTCGATGACGTTTGATAAAGCCTTCATAGACCTTAGCAATACTTTTCATCGCTGCACCCGCCTGTTCATACCGACGTAACTTCATACGTACCAGTTTGTCAATTTTTGAGAACTGAAACACAATACCCGATCCCATTACTCCTGCACCGATCACATTAAGCATATTAACGGGTACCGGATTGACCTTGCGTTTAACCCCAAGCTCTTTCTTCAAGGCTTCCGAGGTATAAAAGAGTCCGATCAGATTTTTACTAATGTCTGTGATTGCCAGTTTACAAAAGGCCCGAGCCTCATATTCCAAGCCTTCTTCCACGCCTTTTGAAAGGGTTCTCTCCATCAAATCCAAAATGGCCAGAGGTGCAGGATATTTTCCCTTCGTCATCTTCATCACGTTTTTACGCGCATAAGAGAAGACTACCGAAGTCAGATACCTTTCTACAAAAGAGTCCTTTTTACGTTTGGCCAATATCTTGTGTGGTTCCTCTAGAATCATCTGCTCAAAGGCCTTCTCTTTGAACTCCAGATATCCCTTGGGAACACAGGCATCCACGACGCCAAGCTTCTCAGCCTTTTTACCATTTAATATCTTCCCGCCAAGGATCAGTTCCAAGGCCTTTGAGAGTCCAGTCAGTCGTCGAAGACGTTGGGTTCCTCCAAAACCCGGAAGTACCCCGAGGTTTACCTCCGGCAAACCGATTTTTGTCTTGGAATTTTCAGTCGCCAAACGATAGGTACAGCATAATGCGAGCTCAAGCCCCCCGCCCAGACAGGCACCGTCGATCACCGCCAGAGTCGGAAAAGGAAGGGCCGATATCTTCGAAAGGATCTTCTGCCCCTCTCTGACAAGCTCATAGGCTTCTTCCTCATCCCGAAGTGTCTCTATTTCCGAGATATCCGCCCCGGCAATGAATATTCCCTCTTTTGCAGAGGTAATTTTTAGGAGCTTGATATCCTTGTGTCCCTGTAATTCATCAAGTTTTTGATCCAGAGCACGCAGTACCTGCGAAGAGAGAATATTGGCTGCAGAATCCTCCAGATCCAGGCAAAGAGTAGCGATCTCCTGTTCTATCGAAAAGTCAAATACCTTCATTACTCTACCTCCAAAATCAATGATGCACCCTGACCGCCGCCGATACACAGGGTAGCCAGACCTCGGTTCTTATTGCGTCTTCGTAGCTCTTTAAGCGTATGAATCACCAAACGGGTCCCCGTCATTCCAACAGGGTGACCAAGGGCGACAGCCCCGCCGTTGACATTGAGTATAGTGGTGTCTATACTCCCCAATGCCTTACTTCTACCCAGATGTTCCTTGGCATAGATATCAGACTCAAAAGCCTTTATATTGGCCAAAGCCTGTACCGCAAAGGCTTCATTCATCTCTATAAGCTCCATGTCTTTCATACTTAGCTTTGTCTGTTTAAAAAGCTTTGCCGTTGCATAAGCCGGCCCCATTCCCATCCGTTTAGGCTCTAATCCTGCATAAGCATAATGACTCATGTACCCCAAAGGTTCAAGTCCCATCTTCTTGGCCTTGGATTCACTCATCAACACCACCGCTGCCGCCGCATCGGATATCTGCGAAGAGTTCCCTGCCGTTACCGTACCGTTTTTACGATCGAAGAAAGGGCGCAGTTTTCCAAGGGCTTGCATATTCTGGCCAAAACGCACCCCATCATCATCCTCCATAACCAAGCCCTTTTGCAGGTCATAAACGATAGGAGCGATCTCTTCTTTGAAAATACCGCCCTTTATCGCCGCTTCCGCTTTTTTATGACTCTGCAGAGCAAAGGTGTCCTGTTCTTCCCGGCTAATACCAAAATCCTGTGCCAGTACTTCAGCCGTCGAGCCCATCATCAAACCCGACACCGGATCACGAAGCCCCTGCATCAGCCCGACTATAGGTTTAAGATAACGCGGTCTGAAGTGACTTAGCGTATACAACTTTTCAGAAATGCTCTTTGCCTTAAAAAGCGCACCGAAAAGTTCCGTCATCTTCTCTCCATACATCAAAGGGACATTAGACATAGACTCTACCCCTCCGCTTAAAAATATCTCCCCGTCCCCTGAAAGTATCTTCGAAGCGGCAGAGGTGATCGATTCCATTCCCGAAGCGCAGTTTCTATGAACGGTGTAGGCGATGGTCGAATGAGGGAAACCTGCTTCAAGAGCAATAACACGAGCCACATTTGCCGCATGCCCGGGCTGAGAGACATTCCCTATGATGACTTCGTCATACTCTTCAAAGGGTATGCCTACGCGAAGAGCCAGCTCCTGCACGATATGAGCACCGAGCTTATCTGCCTGAAATCCTTGCAATTTTCCGCCTGCCTTAGCCATAGGGGTACGAAGCCCGTCTATTATTGCGATACGTTCTTTCATTGTGCGCTCCTGTAAAAATTATCGATTTCTATCTGGTATATCTTTTCAACTGCATTGCGCGAGACCTTCATCGAAGGGGTCAGTATCCCACTCTCTATGCTCACTTCATCGGTGATGATATGGTACTTCTGGATCTGCTCCCAATGATTGAGTTTCTCATTGACCCTCTTGATAAGATTCATCACAATCGCCTGCACCCGATGGTGAGCCACCAGTTCCTCAAAGGGAAGATCAGAAAGCCCTTTTTTATCAGCAAATTCCCGTAAAAGAACTTCATCCATAAACAACAGGGCGCAGACATAGGGACGATTATCCGCAATGACTACGGCATAATCAATCCATTTATTGGCCGTGATCTTTTGCTCCATGGCAATAGCACTGACATATTTACCTGTGGAAGTCTTGAACAGTTCTTTTTTACGCGACAGGATCGTGATATATCCTTCATCATCGATTTGTGCCAGGTCTCCCGTATGCAACCATCCCTGTTCATCTATGACCTCTCTGGTCTTGGCAGGCTGCTTATGATATCCCAGCATCATCGAATCACCCCGCATCAACAGCTCTGAATCTTCTGCCAGTTTCACTTCCACATGATCAAAGGTCTTGCCGCAAGTACCTACCTTGTTATATTCAGGCGTATTGACAGAAATAACGGGAGACGTCTCCGTCAGACCATACCCCTGATAAAGAGGAATCCCGATATTGATAAAAAAACGGTATACAGGTATAGAAAGAGGAGCGCCCCCCGTGATAAGATATTCCAACTCACCCCCGAGGGCATCGGAGAGCTTGCTGTATACCAGACGTGCGAAGAGTCTATCTATCGGATTAGAAGAGGTCTGATTTGGATCTTTCGTATTTGCCCGATAGAAGGCCGCCTTGGCAATAAGCCATTTGATACCTTTTGCCTGTGCCGCATTTTCATGCATCTTCGTGTAAATCTTATCAAGCAGCCTAGGAACTACCGTCATTACCTGAGGCTTTATCTCCTTAAGCAGGTTTGCTACATTCTTCACATCATCGGCAAAATAGACAGAAATTCCTGAACTTAGATAGTAAGACATCACCATACGCTCAAAGATATGTGCCAAAGGGAGAAAACTCAATGCCTTGTAGTCTGCATGCATATCAAAAGAAGCACGGGTATCCTTGATCTGCGTGATCAGGTTTTTATGGGATAGTTCCACCCCCTTGGGCAGACCCGTTGATCCGCTGGTATAGATTATCGTAGCCAGATCATTTTCGTTGATATCAGGCTTTTCGTAGGCAATAGTCTCTGCATAAAAGGTATCAAGAACCTCGATATTCTCTCCACTGGCCTCAATATCTCTGATTAACACCAGCTTCATAT
The DNA here is from genome assembly GCA_041562075.1 of Sulfurimonadaceae bacterium. GTDB lineage: Bacteria > Campylobacterota > Campylobacteria > Campylobacterales > Sulfurimonadaceae. The sequence continues at coordinate 30,132 of JBFEYO010000004.1, forward strand.
CAGCTAAATAGGGAGCCAGGTGATCATATTGCTGCTGTGATGCGATGTAGACATATTCGATACCCGCATCTTCCAGTTCAAAACTCAGATTTGTTGAGGAGATATTGGCAAAAATAGGAACAGAAACTGCCCCCAGAGACTGTAAGGCATAGTCTACGATCAACCAAAACGGCGATGAATCGGAAATAATCGCAAAACAGGTTCCTCTTTTTACTCCGCTTGCACTGAGTGCAGTAGCCAGTCGATGGACTTTTGAGACAAAGGCTTCAGAAGAGATATGCTTCCACTCGCCATCTTCAAGATAATTAAGAAAGGTGTCATTCTCAATCTCCGCCTCAATATAACCAACTACATCGTCCAAGGTCTTGCATTCAAACATCTTGATATCCTATAATCTGGTATCTCACAACTATTACTATTTAAACATTATATAACTTTTTTAAATTATTGCAATAGTTTTTGATCCATTTTTTTAAGAATTCTATTATCCTTGCTTTCATTTACTTTTATGGTATAAATTCGCTATTAAAAAGAAAACACAGTACAATAACTCTATCATAAACAAAGGGTCAAAGATGCCACAAGAGCCTCATATTTACGCAGTTATCATTGGAACTGAGATTCTTGAAGGAAGACGTCAGGATAAACATTTCAACTATCTACGCCAACTGCTTGAGCATAAGGGCCGGCATCTGTTTGCCTCCTTTGTCATCAAGGATAATGCCGACCTCATCCGGCAAACCTATGAACTGATCAAGGCAGATAAAAATGCTCTGATGTTCAGCTTCGGTGGCATCGGCTCTACCCCCGATGACCTTACCCGTCAACTCAGCGCCGAAGTTTTCAGTGATGGCAGGCTTTACCGCAATCCGACCTTTGAGCAAGCTATCATCGAACGCCTTCAGGAAAGAGCCTATCCCCATCCGATCAAGATGTCCGACCTTCCAAAAGATGCAGGCCTTCTGTTCAATCCCGTCAATAATATGTCCGGGTTTCAACTGGATGAACGTTATTTCTTCATGCCCGGTTTTCCCGAGATGGCTCAACCGATGATGGATCATATCGTCTCAGAGTATATTTCCCATGCCCCTACCAAGTACACCATGGGCTTTATCGCCCAATGCGGAGAGGGAAAGATACAAGAGCTTATGTTTTCTCTGCCTGATGAGATCGAACTCTCATCTTTACCGATGATCAAAGAGGGCAAGGCCAATGTAGAATTTCGCCTCAGTGCCACGGATCAGCTCCTTCTAACAGGACATTTTAAACGTTTTACTGACTTTTTGGATGACGAGATGATCGGATATACCCTATTATGAACTTTTCTCTTTTTTTCCTCCTTTTCCTTGGAGGGATGGCAGTCTTAAACTACTACGTCTATAAACGTTTTCTACACAAGCTCCATCCTCCCTTCAATGCCTACGCCTTTGTAATCCCCTCTGTATTGATGGTGACCGAGATATTGTTTGTCTTGCAGGTTCTCTATAGACTCTGGGAAGATTCTCCCACACTCTATTACCTCCTTTCTGCTTCCATCGGGGTCACTTTTTTGCTCTTTGTCATTGCTCTGGTATATGATCTTAACCTCTTGACCTTCAAACATGTTCCCTTTGAACAGAGCCGTCGAAAGTTTATCAAGATCGTCTTTGACACGACCATGCTGATCCTGGCCATCAGCTATCTTTTCAAAGGACTCAAGGGCGGACTAAGCGATCCAATCCTTAATACTGTCCATGTCGGTATCCCTGATGTATCATCTTCAGACTATGTCATCATCCAGTTAAGTGATGTACACATCGGCAAGACCCTTAAAAAGTCTTTTGTTCAACAACTTGTCAAACGTGTCAATACCGAGCATCCAAATATGGTCGTCATCACCGGTGACCTGGTGGATCACACTATCTCCGAGATCAAAGAGGATTTAGCTCCACTGCAGGAGATCCAAGCTCCCTGCTATTTTATTCTGGGTAACCATGAATATTTTCATAATGCGACGGAAGCCATTGAACATATGCGTACTCTGGGCATACAAGTCTTGTTAAACGAACATGTACAGATACATGATGGAGAATATCATTTTAACCTCGTCGGGTTGACAGATGTCATCGGAGAACGTATCGGAGAGTATCCTATGGATATTGCCAAAGCCTATAAGGGCTTGGATGAGACCTTGCCAACCCTGGTACTCGCCCACCAGCCAAAGACGATTCTTCGTTTGAGCAAAAGAAGATGCGACCTCATGCTCAGCGGTCATACCCACGGCGGACAGATCTTTCCCTTTGGACTTCTCGTGATGATCGATCAACCCTATCTTGCAGGCCTGTATCGACATAATGATGCCCAGCAGATCTTTGTCAGTCGCGGTACAGGATACTGGGGACCGCCTATTCGGGTGATGGCACCAAGTGAGATTTCCAAGATCGTTATACAGGCCACGTCGTGAGAGCACTCTGTCTCTTTTTACTGACCCTCCCCCTGTATGGGATCACGATCATCGATAAACCTATCATCTTCGATGAAGAGCGTATTGCACTGACAAAAGAATATATAGCTGATCATTACGGTCTGTATCCGCAAAACATTTCCATCACCCCTCGTATCCTGGTGATCCACTGGACTTCAATCAATGACTTTGATCGATCCTACCAACGTTTTTTTTCTTCTACCCTTCCTTCAGATCGCCCCGATATAAAAAAAGCCTCAAGCCTCAACGTCTCTGCACATTTTATGATCGACCGGGATGGAACCATCTACAGACTGATGAATGAGACGGCTATGGCCCGCCACGTCATCGGTCTTAATTACAGTGCCATCGGCATTGAAAACGTAGGAGGAAAAGCTTCCAAAGAGAACCTTACCCCCCAGCAGTTCAAGGCCAACCTGGAACTCATCCGATATCTTATGAAACGTCACCCTACCCTTGAGTACCTTATCGGCCATTATGAATACACCCGCTTTGAAAACCATGCCCTCTGGTTGGAAAAACAGACATCCTACCGCACCCTCAAACATGATCCCGGTCCTGGATTCATGCAGCGGTTGCGCACTCATATTCATGAGCTAAAAGCTGCCCCATGATAGACAGTCCGCTCTTATATCTGCTCCTGCTTACCCTTTTCAGTGCGGCGGCTTTCTACCTTTCCAAACAGAAGCATGCACTTTTGCATTACCTGCCGCCAATTGTTCTACTGTATATCACCGTCATGTTGTTAAGCTCTGCTGATATCTTTGACTTTAATCAGGAATTGATCGCAAGCTATACGACCTTGAAAAGCAATCTGTTGCCTGCCATGCTTTTTTTAATGCTGCTTCCCAATAAGATCTCCAAACTGATGAAGCTCGGTCCGAAGATGCTGCTGAGTTTCTCTCTTGCAAACCTGAGTATCTTTACGGCCTTTGTACTTAGCTTTATACTTTTTGCATCCCAAGCCTCCTATATCAATATCCTCTCTCCCCTGGCCGGCTCATGGATGGGCGGTACGGGAAATATGCTCGCTGTCTCCTCGGCAATCAATGCCAGCGAAAGCGATATAGGGGTCACGATGCTCATCGATTCCATTGATTATGCCCTCTGGGTGATGTTCTTGCTGCTGCTGGTCCCTCTCGCACCGCTGTTTAATCGTTTCACACGGGCAAATGATCCCATTAAAGATATAAATATTCAAGAACAATGTGCCTTGCATTTCTCATACAGAGGATATTTTTACCTGCTATTTGCTGCTCTGATGGTTTCTCTCTTATCCCAACTTGGAGGGATCTTCTTATCCCGGTTTTTTGCCTCGGCCACGACCTGGTCCGTGTTACTGGCTACGGGCTTTGGCATCCTTTTTTCTTTTTCACCCCTCGCGCAGATCAGGGGGATAAACGCCACCGCCAATGCCATGCTCTATCTGCTCATTGCACTTATTGCATCCCGTGCCCAGATACACTTTGACATGAACCTGCTTCTGTATGTTTTCATGGGGCTATGCATCCTCTTCCTTCATGCCCTGATGATGCTGATCTTCGCCAAGCTCTTCAAGCTTGATCTATTCAGTATCAGCGTCGCATCCCTCGCCAATATCGGCGGTATCGCATCTGCTCCTATCTTATCTGCTGCCTACGCTCAAAGTCTTGTAGGCGTTGGCGTGTTGATGGCCAGCATGGGGTATATCATCGGTACCTTTGTCGCCCTTGTCTTAGACCAGGTACTCAGGATGCTGGTATGAGGATCACCGGCTTTGAACTCACTCCATTGCCTATTCCGCTGAAAAAGCCCTTTATCACTTCCTTGCGACGCGTGGAGGAGATAGAAGATATACTTGTCAAGATTATCACCGATACGGGACTGACAGGATATGGCGAGGCCTGTGCCGTTACAGCTATCACCGGTACTACCAATGAGATGCTCCTTCATGAACTCCATGAAGAGATCTTTCCTCGGCTTTTAGATCAAGAGATCGATCCCTTGCATATCTTCCAGACCCTATACCGCTGTAATGCCTCCTCCGAAGCCAAGGCCTGTGTTGATATCGCCCTGTATGATCTCCTTGCCAAACAGGCTGATCTTCCTCTGTATCGTTATCTGGGAGCGACCCATAACAGCCTTGACACCGACGTGACTATTTCCATAGATACAGCTGAGAAAATGGCGGCAGAAGCTCACCGGGCCGTGCAAGAAGGCTTCAAAGACCTTAAGATCAAACTCGATGCCGATACGGAAGAAAACATCCGACGTATGTTAGCCATCAATAATGCGATCACTAAAGAAGTCAAACTCAGGATTGACCCCAACCAGGCATTGACACTGACAGATGCACTCCATTTTTTACATAAAATACCCACCCGCAATATTGCCTGTCTTGAGCAGCCTTTTAAACCTGAAGACGATGCCGATATGGCGAAACTTACCCAAAAAGGCATTGTTCCCATACTTGCGGATGAGTCACTCTTTGATCTGGAAGATGCCCGACGTTTGCTCAAGAATGAGACGGCAGATATGCTCAACATCAAGCTTATGAAATCAGGGGGGATCTATGAGGCGATCAAAATTGCCCAACTTTCCCAGAAGATGCATAAAGAGTGTATGATCGGGTCTATGCTTGAAGGACCTGTAAGCCTTCTGGCAGCGGTACATTTTGCGCTCTCACAGCCTGCTGTTACGATGGCAGACCTTGATTCACCCTTTTATCTGCAAGAGCATCCTCTTTTAGCACCATTTCACATTCACCAGGCATCCATTTACCTGGGAGAAGAAAGAGGACTTGGGATCGATCAAATAGTCTCAACGCTTAAGCTGTTTCCATCTGATTAGTGTCTTGGAGGACTTCAAGCATCATATCCTCAAACACTTTGGCATCAAGTCTGTATTTCTCCCGGAAAGCGTCTATGATCTTGGTATCAAAGGCCTCCACTGCAACAGCCACCTCAAAGAGTTCACCCAAAAACCCTTTTTTATCAAACAAGGCGTCATAAATACTGTCATCGACATAAAACTCACAGACCACATCCTTTAGAGGGATATGCATCAAGGTGTCCATCAGAGATAAGATTCCCACAAAATAGGCCTCGCTCAACTGGTTCTGGGAAGCATCCTTTTTGATCAGTTTCATCAGATTGACCATCATTTCGGTACGCTGTTTTACCATCAATATCAACGGATTTTGAAAGCGGTGACCATTACCGAAGTTTTTGGAATAGAGCAGCAACATGAGCCACTGAACCAGAGTATTTCGGCCCAACAAGGTAATCACCTGATGTACCGAAGAGATCCGGCTTCTAAAATGAAAGGCTCCGGAATTAATAAACTGCAGTAGCTGAAGGGTAATCGATGGATTCGCTTCAAACTCCTGTACGATCTCGGGAATGGAGGCCCCGGACTGAATCGTGTTACAGAGTTTAAAAAGCGTCAGATGATTTCCATCTAGTTTTTTATCTTTGATGATCTTTGGTTTGGCAAAAAAGTAGCCCTGAAATGCATCAAAACCTGCTTGTTTGTATCGTAAAAACGTCTCTTCATCCTCCACCTTTGAAGCGATAAAGCTAAGACTCGGGCTTCTAAACTCCTGTAAAAAAGCATCCAGAAGTTCTATCTCGAAACTACTGGTATCCACTTTGATACAAGAGAGATAAGGCAGGATCTTTTTGAGCGTAGCGATGTCCCTGTAAGAAGCAAGGTCCATACTGAATTTATAGTTCTTACGATGCAGAATCTGTACCAATTCAATATTACGTTCATCAAAGACCCCGGTAGAGGTCAATTCAAAGACGAAGAGTTCGGAGGGAATGGATTCTATAAAATCATGGCGCAGGAAAGAGCCCTCCACATTGATAAAAGCGAGCTTGTCTCCGACGATGTTTTTCAAGCCGGACTGATTGAGTACATTGACTAAAACAGCAGCCGTAGCATGCCGAGGATTGGCAAACTCACCGGAGTCTTCACTGTCGCGATATAAAAGTTCATAACCCATGATCGCATCATTATTGTCCAAGATCACCTGTCGTGCAAGATAAAAATGTTCGCTCATCTTTCCATCCATCTTTTTACATTAATCAATAGTATATAAATTGAAATATATTTATGCTTAAGTAATCTTATTCATAAAGCCATGTGATTGCTTTCTAAGAGAAAACCCACTTAGTGCCCCTTTTTAAAGAGCCTAAGCACCACTTTTTCTACCGCCAGAACAATTATCCCGATGATAAGACCCGCAACAAACTCTCCCAACAGACTCGGCATAAAATGCAACCATGCATGGAGCTGATGAACATTATGTACAAAAATGCCCCCGGCTACCAGTAACATTGCCGCCGTCCCCACAATAGTCAACACCTTGATTACCTTGGGCAGTGCCGCCACTAGTACTTCCCCCGTATAACGCATGATACCTTTGCGATCACCCGCCAGAGCGAGCATCTTGAAGCCGACATCGTCCATACGAACCAATAAGGCGACAAAACCATACACCCCGACTGTCGCCAATATGGCAATAAATGAAACGACAAGGATCTGTACGGGAAGCGGTTTATCCAGTACCGTACCCAGAGCAATCACAATAATCTCTATGGAGAGAATAAAATCTGTCAAGATCGCCGAGCGTACTTTTTTCTGCTCATAGGCCATAAACTCCTCTTGGGACAAGGAACCTATCTGCTCTTTGATCGTTTCATGAGGGACAAAATACTCATATATCTTCTCTGCCCCTTCAAAGGCGAGGTAGAGCCCTCCCAGCATTAAAATAGGAATGATTATCCATGAAGCATAGGCACTCAGTAAAAATGCAATGGGTAAAATGATCGCCTTGTTCCGTAACGAACCCTTGGTGATTGCCCATAAAACGGGGAGTTCTCGAGTTGCGGAAAAACCCGATGCTTTTTCTGCCCCTACCGCCAGATCGTCTCCCAGAACACCCGCTGTCTTCTTGGTCGCGATCTTGCCCATGGTTGCCGCATCATCCAGTAAAATAGCAATATCATCAAATACAGCGAAAAACCCTGCCGACATAAAGACTCCTTACGAGTAAAGTACGCCATTTTAGCGAAACTAATATTAACTAGGAGATGGCAAGCCGTACGATTTCCTGTGCCTCTTCCTGAATCTGCTGAAGATGTTCCAAAGAGATAAAACTTTCCGCATAGATCTTGTAGATATCCTCCGTACCTGAAGGTCGTGCAGCAAACCAGCCATTGGCAGTCTGCACCTTAAGCCCGCCTATCTTCGCACCGTTTCTACTGGCCTGGGTATAGATCCCCGTGATTGCTTCCCCCGCCATTGTTTTGGAGGTGACATTGTCTGCGCTTAGGTTTTTTAAGATACTTTTTTCATCCTTGCTTGCTGCCACATCCAGGCGTTGATAGTAGGACTTCCCATACTGCTGTTCAAACTCCTGATAGATCTCTCCCGGGTCTTTTTTCAAAACAGCCGTGATCTCGGCTGCAAGAAGGTTTAAGATGATGCCATCCTTGTCTGTTGACCAAACCGAGCCGTCTTTACGTAAAAAAGAGGCACCGGCACTCTCTTCACCTCCAAAACCGAGACTTCCTTCATAGAGTCCATTCACAAACCATTTAAAACCGACAGGCACTTCCACGACCTTTTTACCCAGAGCTTCTGCCACCCTGTCTATCATCGAACTTGAGACCAGGGTCTTGCCGACACCCAGGTCACTCTTCCAGGCACTGCGATATTTAAAAAGGTACCAGATCGCCACACTGAGATAATGATTGGGGTTCATCAGACCTACACTAGGGGTGACGATACCGTGCCGATCAAAATCGGGATCATTCCCGAAGGAAATGTCATAACTGTCCTTGAGCCTGATCAACGAAGCCATTGCGTGGCTGGAAGAACAGTCCATACGGATCTTACCGTCATGATCACAGGTCATAAAGGAGAACGTGGGATCAATGGATTCATTCACGATGTCCATCTCGAGTCCATAGGCCTCCTTGATTTTCTTATACACCGCCAGACCGGAGCCTCCCATAGGGTCCACGCCTATCTTCAGAGCGGCTGCTTTGATCCCATCCATATCAATGATCTCACCCAGGGCCTTCACATAAGGTGATATAAAATCATACTCTTCTACCAGAGGGCTTTGCTTCACCTCATCATAAGAGACCTTCTTGACTTCGCTTAGCCCACCGGCCAGGATAGCGTTTGCCCGAGTCTGTATCCGGTCGGTCACGTCGGTATCCGCAGGGCCTCCATTGGGCGGGTTATATTTAAATCCACCGTCATTTGGAGGGTTATGTGAAGGGGTGATGACGATCCCGTCACACTTCTCTTTCGCATCCTTATTTCCTTCAAGGATACTAAAAGAGATCACCGGCGTCGGTGTATATCCATCATCCTTGGCTATCTTACATCGTACACCGTTGGCAACGCAAACCTGCAGTGCCGACACCTGCGCCGGAATAGAAAGAGCATGGGTGTCTTTACCAATATAGAGTATCCCCTCTATCCCCTCCTCTTTACGATATTCACACAGGGCCTGTGTAATGGCAAAAATATGCGCCTCGTTAAAACTTCTTTTCAACGAAGAGCCACGATGGCCGGAGGTACCGAAACTGACAGATTCTTCACTAACATCACTGTTTGGTGTTTGCATGTAATATAGAGAGACTAGGTTCGGAATGTTTTCTAATATATCAAGAGGTGCCGGTTTGCCGGCATTTGGGTGGAGCATGATCTTCCTTTATAACGATTAGCGTATTGTAACATCTCAACAAGCTTAAACAGTATAAAACATGCATAAAAATCCACCATCTTCTGACTTCCTGACAAAAAAAGGTGCGCTTTCCTATGAACAGACATTTTTAACCTACGAAAAGATCAGGTCTCATCATAAAATAGTACATCCAAAAAAAGGAGAAGATCGTGCATAGACTGCAAGGCCTTTATGCCATTACCGATGAAATACTTACGCCAGACACCACCGTGGTATCTCAAGTAAAGACAGCTTTACAAGCCGGTGCGGATATTGTCCAGTACCGGAACAAAACTGCCTCAGACGACGCAATAGAAACGGTGTGTACTGAGCTTTTAGAGTTATGTCGTACCTACAATGTGCCCTTTATCATCGATGACAGACCCTATCTTGCCCAAAAGATCGGTGCCGATGGCTTGCACATCGGAAAAGATGACGGTCCGCTATCGCAGGCCAGAGAAATATTTCCAGAGGGTATCATCGGCGTCTCCTGTTACGGAAGTATACGCAAGGCCCTCGAGGCTCAGGAAGAAGGGGCTGACTATGTCGCATTTGGTTCATTCTTTCCCTCACCTACCAAACCAAAGTCGGGCATTATCTCGATGAATGTCATCAAAAAGGCCAAAAAGGCCCTAAATATCCCCGTATGCACCATCGGCGGCATCAATCGTGATAACATCCACATCATCTCAGAACATAAACCTGACATGATCAGTGTCGTCAACGATATTTTCCAAGGAGATATCACCGAAAATATCACCCATCTTAAACAAGGAATGAAAATATGAAATTACAACTTGCAATCGAATGGTTTTTAAACCCTGATCACCTCCCCTTTATTGTTGGCATTCGCCAGGGAATTTTTGAGAAATACGGATTATCACTGGAGATTATCGAGCCCACTGAACACTACGACGGACTTGATGAACTATGCCAGGGAAATATCCAGTTTGCTACCAATGAGCCCCTTCATCTGATCGAACAGTTTGACGAACGCTTTGTGACCATGGGCACCTATTTTGAGACAAAAGGCGGTGTACTGTTAAAACAATCCTCCTACGAGAAGCTCATCAACGGTGAGACCATCACCGTTACTTCTCCCGTGTCAAATGAAAAAACAGACACCATTGCCTACGAGATCATTCGCAGGTTCTATGCTAACAAAGGGGTCGCTATCACCAGAGAGCAGGTACGCTTTGTGGCTAACGGATTCGAACATCTAAAATATATGAAAGAAGGTGCCGATGCCGGTTGGCTCTATTTTTATAACTTTGAAGGAATAGAGGCTAAACATGAAGGAATGGATGTGCTTTTTCTGGATGCACACAACGTAGGTTTTGCAAACTTCAGTGCCCTGGATATCTTTACAAACAGAAACTGGTATGAACAAAACAGGCAGACCTGCGATGCTTTTGTATCTGCGGTGCGAGAGTCAATACAATGGATGCAGGACAATCCTGAAATGGCGATGCAGCACTATTTTGCCTATACGCAGGAGGAACAAAGTGCCTTGATGGATGATATTCTAAAAGCGACTATGGAGTGTTTCAACAGTGACTTTGAGTCCCTTGCCTCTGCCCAGGAACCCATTTTGGACTTCTTTACGGACATCGGCATCACCCAACTTCCCTATAGTGACTTTAAAAAAGCATTTTTGGCATAATTAAAGATGAAGGGCTTACTCCTTGTAGCGCATGGTAGCCGACGGGAAGCGTCAAACTCAGAGTTCACAGAGATGGTAAGACAGCTTTGCGAACACCTTGAAGGACCCTGTATGAAAGTAAGGTCTGCGTTTTTAGAGTTTGCCTCCCCGGGCATAGAACAGGCATTACGTGATATGATACAAGCGGGCATCATCGATATAAAGGTATACCCTTTCTTTCTTAACTCCGGTAAACATGTACATCATGATCTTCCAGAAAAGCTCCGGAAGGTTCAACAAGCATACCCGGAGGCCCGGATAAGCTTACTTCCGCATTTTGGAAGCTCGGTTCATATTGCATCTGTTATCATACAAGACTTAAAGGAGTATTGAGATGCGCATTGCTGTATCATCCTGCCTATTAGGAAACCGTGTTCGGTTCGATAGTGGACATAAACATGATCATTTCATCACCGATGAACTCAGCCAATATGCTGAGTTCGTACCCTTTTGTCCTGAAAACCTGGCCTTTGGAAATCCCCGACCATCACTCAGGATGGTAAGAGAGGGGGAGTCCCTTATCATACGATCTAACAAAGACGGATCAGATCTTACCCACCGTCTGATGCAGGCTTCGCAGGATGATTTACAACGTATCAGCGCTCATCCCTTGACGGGAATCATCTTTAAATCCAAATCACCCAGCTGCGGGTTAATGAGTGCCAAGGCCTATCTTCCCAACGGCTTTGCCGAAGGAAAAGAGAATGGTATGTTCGCACAACTATGCCATGATGCATTCCCCTACCTTCCGATGGAAGAGGAAGGCCGTCTTAATGATCCATGGTTGAGAGAAAACTTTATGATGCAACTCTTTGCCTATGACGATTTTGAACATTTCAAACAGACGGGCCCTGGTATGAAAGAGCTTGTTGACTTTCACCAATCCTATAAGTTCATGCTACAGTCAAAGGATGAACGCAGTTACCGTGAGCTGGGTAAACTGGTAGGCAGTCATGACAGATCAAACTTCAATGCCCTCTTCAAAAACTATGAGGTGGGCTTTAAAAAAGCCATTGCCCATAAAAGCAGTATCAAAAAAACGCGTAATGTACTCGAACACATGGCAGGTTTTGTCAAAAATGAGATGTCCGAGATTGAAAAAAAGACCCTTCACGCGCAGATAAAGGACTATGCCGATAAGATCATACCTCTGATCACGCCGCTGAGTACCCTCTGCATGTTTGCTCACCAATACAAGGCCACCTATATCATAGGACAAAAGTTTCTGCACCCCTATCCCAAATCACTGGCCCTGCGCTCGGATATAAGAAGCGGAAAATGAGACGTATTATCTGGTTTAGACGTGATCTGCGTGTGGACGATAATCCCCTCTTGGGCCTGGAGGGAGAAGTCCTTCCCATCTTCATCTTTGACACCAATATCCTGGGATCACTTAAACCTGATGACAGGCGCGTCAACTTTATCTTCAAGCACGTAATAAAGCTCAAAGAGGCACTCCGATCCGGGGGATTGGATCTGAAACTCTTTATCGGTGACCCTGTCACCATCTTTAAAAGCCTTTCATCCATGGGTTTTGATGAAGTCGCTGCCGGTGGAGACTATGATGCTTACGCCCGGCAGCGGGACCTTGAGATCTCTCATCTTCTACCCTTTAACTACCTCCATGACACCTACATCTTTAAGCCTGATGAGATCCTCAAAGACGATCGCACTCCCTATCTTGTCTTTACCCCCTTTTACAATAAGGCCAAAAAACACTTCACCGCTGAGCATCTTAGGGAATATAAGCCTGTTGCACAGCAGTGTTATTCTACGGATTACACTCAAATAAGCAAAATAGATGATACCAAAGAACTGATGTTGCCGATCTGTATGGAGTCCCTTGGATTTGTTCCTGTAGAGCATACCTGGCAAGAGCCTGATGCCCTACTGGACACATTTGATGTCAGCGCTTATCAACAGAACAGAGATCACCCGATGCTTAATGGCACTTCCAATCTCGGGATACACCTGCGTTTCGGTACGCTTTCCATTCGAAAAGTACTCCGTTTCCTGGTCTCCAAAAAACACTCCGGTGTCGATACTGAACCCTTTTTCAGACAACTTATCTTCCGTGACTTCTATGCCTATCTGCTTTACCACTTTGCGCGTATTGCTGATGAAAACTACAAATATCGTTTCAAAGGCATTTCGGACAAACAGGCATTTGAAGCCTTTTGCACGGCACGAACCGGTGTACCTATCATCGATGCCGGCGTGAGCCAACTGCTTCAAACAGGACAGATGCACAACCGTATCCGCATGATTTGCGCCTCTTTTTTTACCAAAGACCTCCTGCTGCCATGGCAATGGGGAGAGCGTTTTTTTGCCGAACATCTTCTGGATTATGATGCGGCATCCAACATCCTTTCCTGGCAGTGGAGCGCAGGAACCGGTATAGACCCCCAGCCCTATTTTCGTATCTTCAATCCCTACCTACAAGGCAAAAAGTTTGATAAGGAGGCAGCATACATCAAGCACTGGCTCCCTATGCTAAAAGCCATTGATACTAAAATACTCCATGATGAAGACAAACTGTTCACCCATACCCTCGCCCATTATCCGCATCCGATTGTCCGACATAAGGATGCAGCAAAGCGTGCGATCGAGATGTTTAAAAAGGCTCTGTAACAGTGTGTAGGCCTGTCATACTGTTTCTCTTGCTCTTCTCTTCGGTCCGGGGTGAAGAGGGGCTTAGAAAAGGGCTTCTTGAGAGGATCATACAGCCCAAGGTCACTCTCGAATCCTCTTATATTGCCGATGCCAATATACAAGGTAGCTGCGGGAGTGTCGAGGTACATAAAAACCGTTTACGGGTCAATAACAAGATGATTGGTTTGAGTTATACGCACTGGGGATTCTCCTGGGATGACATTCCTTCGCTTCCCTTCGGTGATCAGCGTAATATCCCTATCCAAGAGA
>JBFEYO010000005.1:0-40645 GCA_041562075.1 Sulfurimonadaceae bacterium
CCTATGTGGGGTATTTTGCTGTAGGCGGAGCACGGGGAGTCGGCGAAGCGACGATTCGTGCCGTTGTTTATGCGGCAGTTTCCATTTTTGTGGCTAACTATTTTCTCTCTTCTTTATTCTTGTTTATCGGTTGGTAGTCTAAATCAGAGCTTGTTTAAAACGGTTCATGGCCTGTGTCTGGTTCCAAAGCAGCTCTTTAGCCTCTTCAAAGTGAATATATTCAGCCCTGAAGGAACTCCCCAGGGGATATTGGGAGAGAGTAGGGATATCCACGGCGCTGAGCTGGAGTATACGGGGATAACCGCCGGTAGTCTGGTGGTGGGACATCAGAAGTATGGGTCCCTTATTGGTAAGCTGAACTGTTCCTTCACAAACAGCAGATGAGATGATGTCAAAAGAGGGGCCGGGGAGTCTTTCTCCTGTGAGTCGCAGACCCATTCTATCGGAGTTATGGGAGATGCTCCAGGGGTGGGTAAAGAAGCTTTTGTGCACAGTGTCAAACTCCGCTCCTTTGAAAAAACGCATGATAGCTGAAGGCGGGGCAAACCAGTCGCCAAAGGCACCGCGTTTGACGCCTTCGCGGTGTTGATTGTGCTGATCACGGGAGGTTGCCATCAGATATAGCTTTGCTCCCTTGGTAAATGTGCCTATATGCAGCAGATCTCCTTTGGATACGCTGTACACCGTCGCAGGATGCAAGGAGAGACATCTGTTTCCGCGCCGAAGCTCAAGATGTTTGCTCGACGCACCCACAAGGGTGATAAGGAGTTCTTCTTCAAAGCGGATCTCTTTACAAAAGAGTATCTCTACAGCTTTAAAGTTTTCCGGTTCGCCCAAGAGGATAAAAGCGGTTGTAAAAGAGAGCCTATCCGAAGGCCCCTGAGGGGATAGACCCAGATGCGCCATTCCTTCTTGGGGATGGGATACCTCAAAAAAGAGACTGTTCGCCGCAAGTTTAAACATGCTGTTGCAGTGCTTGAAGGATATCCAGAGCGTGATCCGAGTCTGAATGCACACAGAGGGTCTGTGCCTTAAGCTCAAAGGAGGTGTCACCGATAATGATATGTCCCTGCTGGAGGGCTTTGAATTGTTCTATAGCATCTTTAGGATCGGCTATTACGGCACCTTCGCTTCCACGGGGTGCCAAGAGAAGCTTTCCGTCTCGATGAATATAGCGACGATCTAAAAAGGCTTCATGCAAGGCAGCAATCCCATAAGAGATACAGGCCTGATCAAAAGCCGAGTTCTGGGGTGTAAGCACCTCTTTTATTCCCTGTTCGCTCATCCAGTATGCAAGGGTTTCGGCCAGTTCTTCATTCGTGTTGACCTCATTGTATAAAGCACCGTGCAATTTGATGGTAGCAACATCTCCAATACGCTTGTATTGCAATTCCAGGGATGAAAGCAGGGTGTCTTTTTGCATGGATAAGACCTTGCGTCCAAAATTCTCCCTGTCCGGATAGCTTAAATGGGCAGTCACCTTGACCTGATGCTCTCTGGCAAGTTTTACATAATACTCGACGCTCTTCTCATCGCCGGCATGGCCTCCGCAGGCGATATTGGCTATATCGATGTAGGCCATGAGTTGATCGTCGACAGCATGAGCTGCTCCACGTTCTCCAATATCACAGTTAATGAGCATAATTGTCCTTTTTGATAAATTGTATGGTGTCACCCGGTTGCAAGGTCTCATAGGCATCAAAGTCCGTATATCCGATGATATGCCAGCCGCCGGGTGAGGCTTGAGAATAGATACCTGTCTGTTCACCGCCTATGGCAACCGCACCTTTAGGGACTTTGAGTCTGGGGCTATGTCGACGGGAGATGTGAAGCCTTGGATCCAGCCCTAAAAGGTAGGGAAAATAGGGACGAAATCCAAGCATAGAAATGGGGTAGATATTTTGCGTGTGAAGTTCAATAAGCTCCTCTTGGCTAAGGAGAAGTTCCTGGCAGAGGTATGGAATGTCTTCACCGGTATAAGACACAGTGATGATATGCTTTTGAGACTGATGCTCAAGAGGTGCGTTGAGGGCCTCAAAGATCATGGTGTCCAGGGCATGTGGATCGATAAATAGAGGTGAATCCGGAGTAAAATGAATCGCAAGGGTAGTATAGGTAGGAAGAATATCCGTAATCTTCCACTCTTGTTTGTCTAGCTTTTGCTGAAGGGAGTGAAACAGGCTGATAATGGTATTTGAAAGCCTTATATCCATCTTATCGCCAAAACGAAATTCAAGGCCAGTCTCGCAAAGGGGAAGGATAGTGAATGGGGTGTTCATATCTTGATGCCTACCTTTGCTTGTGTTTTTTGTATTATAACGTAGTGTGCGGTGGGCTTGATTTTGTTAGGGCTGTTATGTGGATATTCTTTAGCGCCAAGGTGTCGCCTTCGGCTCTTTATTTATGTTAAGCCTGCGGCGGTACGTAAACGTACAACGCCTACGGTTTTACCCCAAGGGCACTTCCTCACTGCGTTCAGGGCGCGCTCGGATTAATGCCAAGAAGTTGGGGCGTAAAGTATCGCCTTCGGCTCTTTTATCGATGCTAAGCCTTCGGTGGTACGCAAGCGCACATCACCTTCGGTTTTACCCCAAGGGCACTTCTTTACTGCGTTCAGGGCGCACTCGGATTAACGCCAAGCAGTTGGCGTTAATTTTCCCGAGCTCACATCCAATCGATGAGTTTGGTTACTTCGTTGACTTCATAACACTTCATGCCGTGGGTGTCAGTAGGTTTTTTAGCGATGAGGGCCTTGGAGAACTTATGTAGGGAGGACTCTTTCAGACGGGAATCAAGCTGGAAGACTTCACGTACATCACCGACGAGGGAGACTTCACCGATGAAAACAGTCTCTTTGGAGATAGCACGGTTTCTAAAGGAGCTGATGATGGCGGCAAGTACCGCCAGGTCAGCAGAGGTCTCGGTGATCTTGATACCACCGGTAATATTGATGAAGACATCGTATTGATTGAGCGGTATCTCCAGTTTACGTTCGAGTAGAGCTAGGAGCATGTTAAGGCGGTTATTCTCAAATCCGGTCGCTTGACGCTTGGGATTGGGAGCATATGAATCGGAAACAAGGGCCTGTACCTCGATAATGATCGGGCGTGATCCCTCCATGATGACCGTTAGGGCTGAGCCCGGTTGGGCGTTGCTTTTGGAGAAGAACTTTGAAGAGATATCTTTGGCGGAGATCAGGCCTGCTTCTTTCATCTCAAAGACACCGATCTCGGAGGTTGGACCAAAACGGTTCTTGAAGCCGCGAAGGATACGAAGCTCCTGAGATGAATCCCCTTCAAAATAGAGCACGGTATCTACCATGTGTTCGAGTACGCGTGGCCCTGCAATGGAGCCCTCTTTGGTGATGTGACCGATGATAAAGATAGCGATTTTCTTCTCTTTGGCGATGCGCATCAGATCAAAGGTGATTTGACGTACCTGAGTCACGGAACCCGGCGCAGAGGTGATGGTCTCGGAGTAAAGGGTCTGGATGGAGTCGATGATGATACATTCATACGCTTTGTCAGCCAGTTCAAGAAGGACCTGTTCAAGACGGATCTCGCTAAGCAGGTAGAGGTTTTCATCATTGGCACCCAGACGGTTGGCGCGCAGTTTGATTTGGCCTTCAGACTCTTCTCCTGTGACATAAAGGGTCTTTTTTCCCTGTTTGGCGACATTGGATGATATCTTTAGCAATAGCGTAGACTTACCGACGCCCGGGCTGCCTCCGATAAGGGTTAGGGAACCGGGGACGATACCCCCGCCAAGGACAAGGTCGAGTTCCGTATCATTGGAGGAAAAGCGCTCTACCTCGGTCTCGACGATCTCGGTAATGGGTCTGGCCTTTGAGCCTCCACCGGGTACGGAAGAAGTGAGTTTAAGGACTTCTTGTTCCTGTTCGTTCAGTTCAACCATAGAGTCCCAGGCACCGCAGTTGGTACATTTCCCCATCCATTTTGGGGAGGTTAAACCGCAGTGCTGACATTCAAATAGGGATTTTTTCTTTTTGGCCAAAGGGGACTCCTAAATGCTTTATTTTAAGTGTAGTATAAATGATAGGGGTGAGTCATTAAGATGACAGTTTGTCATCTTAATTGGCAGTTTCCTCGTTAACGAAGATCGCATCCAGAAAGTCCGAGACAAACTCATGCTTGTCAAACTTGACCAGATCATCGGGAGTCTCACCGATACCGATATAGAGGATAGGAAGTTCCAGAGCAAAGGCAATGGAAAAGACGGATCCGCCTTTGGCTGTACCGTCAAGCTTGGTGATGATGATACCATCGATGTCTACCATCTCATTAAAGGCTCGGGCCTGATCAATAGCAGAATTTCCCTGTGTTCCGTCCAGGATCAGGATCTTGTCATGTGGAGCTCCGGCATGGGCCTTGTCGCAGATACGCACGATCTTTTTAAGCTCATTGGCCAGGTTCGTCTGGGTATGTAGGCGTCCTGCGGTGTCGATGATGACATTGTCAAAGTTTTTAGCTTTTGCGGAGCTGATGGCGTCAAAGGCGACGGCAGAAGGATCATGCCCCTGTTGAGTCGCGACGATAGGTACATCAAGCTTGTTGGCCCAACGGGTAAGCTGCTCGATAGCGGCAGCTCTAAAGGTGTCGGCGGCACCCAGCATCACCTGTTTGCCGTCATTTTTATATTTTTGAGCGAGTTTGGAGATGGTGGTCGTCTTACCGGCACCGTTGACACCGATGATCAGCTCTACCTTGGGAGAAGTGAACGCTTTTTCATCATAATAGGCCCAGTTGAAACAAGCCAGGAGTTTGGATTCGAGCTGTTCGCGCTTGATCTCGTCATAGGGGATCTCAGAGAGGATCTTCTCGATCAGGTCGTAATGTACATCTGATTCAAGGAGGATGTCCTCAAGCTCGTCCTTGGAGATCTTGAGTTTCTTTTTTGGTACGACGGTGCGGATGGCATCGGCGGTACGACTCAGTCCTTTTTTGAAAAATCCTAACATGTCATTATTTTCCCAGGGCGCGTTCGATGTCGCTCTCAATCATCTCTTCGGGAACGGCTCCGACATAATGGTTGATATATTTCCCCTTATAGTACATCACCATCAATGGGATAGGAAAGTTCTGTCCGACATCGGTCGCCGTCGCAATAGCACGGGAAAGATCACGATTGTCTTCAGCATTGGAGATGGAATAGTCTGCACCATAGGTGTCTACGAAACGCTGAGCATACTCCTTTGTCTTTCCCTCTTCGATCAACACACCGATGACTTTGACATCTTTGGCATGCTTTTGCTGTAAGGCAGCAAGACCCGGAGCCGCGGCACGGCACGGAGGACACCAGGTAGCGAAGATATCAAAGATGATGACCTTGTCTTCGTAGCCTTTAAGGGAGAAGTTCGGCCCTTCTTTGAGTACTTCATACTCTACGTCTTGAAGGTCTTTGAGTTCATAGGAGGACGAAGATACGAGAGAGTTCAGATCACTGTCCTGTGCGGAATCACTACAGGCGGAAAAGATAAGTGCTGTGCTCAGAGCAAGGGCAATATGTTTTAATGACATTTATACAGTCCTTTGGATATATTGTTACTATATGAAAAATTATGAGATATTATACTATTAAGGCTTAATGTGAGTATAGATAAGGCATCATTTCGAAAACTCTGTATGAAAAAACTCCGTGCTGCAACCAATGGAAGCAAGAAGGCGCAAGAGCATAAACTGATAGCAGAGTTGGACGCACTGTTGGATCAGATAGGGCCCAAATCCATCCTCTTTTATCTTCCTCTGGATTTCGAGGTAGACCTTCGTTCTTTATTAGAAAAACAAAAAAGAAGTATTAAAAAATGTTATGTACCGTTTATGGTGGGCGAAAGTTTTAAGATGGTACCATACAGACGGCCTCTTAATCGGGGAAACTTCGGTGTAAGTGAGCCGCATAACACACATAAAACAATCAAAGAAGTGGATGTCGCCATTGTCCCTGTAGTAGGAGTGGATACAGATGCACGGCGAGTCGGCTTTGGCAAGGGAATGTATGATCGATTTTTTGCCAAACTTGCTAAAAAGCCCATCACGATCTTTGTTCAGTTGGACAGATGCCATTCGACTCGGAAAGTGACGGATGATTATGATGTTCAGGCTGATATTTATATAACTCCACAATGTATACAATATAGGAAAACAGATGTTAGATCAGATTCTCTTAGGCGGTGGTATCGCTACCGTCAGCGGAGTAATCGGATTTTTTATCTCCAAAAAATTAAGCAGCGCACAGTTTGACGCCCTGGTAGAGCAGGCGAGAGCTAAGGCGAAAGCGATTGATTCAGAAGCGGAACTTTTACTTCACAAGGCCAGTTTTAAGGCTGAGGAATTGAATGCAAAGGCTCAGAAAAGATATGATGAAGCGGTACAGGAGGCCGAAGCTTCATTAAAAGACAGGTTTAAAGAATTGGAAGCAAAAGCATTGGACTTTGACGAGTTCAAAGAGGAACAGCTTCGCCGTATCAAGTTAGAAGCGGCAAAAACCGAGAATATCAATCTGCAATTAGAACGTGCAACGCGTTCTATGGAGAGACAAAAAGAAGATTACCTGCAACGCTCGAATGAAGCGGTCAGGATTATAGAAAGCGGTGCGGGTCTTACC
Organism: Sulfurimonadaceae bacterium; assembly: GCA_041562075.1. Classification (GTDB taxonomy): domain Bacteria; phylum Campylobacterota; class Campylobacteria; order Campylobacterales; family Sulfurimonadaceae. The sequence goes on from JBFEYO010000005.1 coordinate 6,622, forward strand.
CGTGAAGAGGCAAAAGAGATACTTTTGCGCAAGGTGGAAGAGGAGTCCAGAGCCGAGATATCCCATATCGTACGTAAGTGTGAACAGGAAGCCAAGGATGAATCCCAACGCAAGGCGAACTATATCCTTGCCCAGGCGACCTCACGTTTTGCCGGGGAATTTGCCTCAGAACGACTGGTTAATACGGTTCATCTGAATGATGATGATCTTAAGGGACGTATCATCGGTAAAGAGGGTCGAAATATCAAGACCCTTGAGCTGCTTTTAGGTGTGGATATCATCATTGATGAGACGCCTAATGCGATTATCTTAAGCAGTTTTAATCTATATAGACGTGCCATTGCCACCCGTACGATCGAACTTCTGATCGAAGACGGACGCATCCAGCCTGCACGTATCGAGGAGATCTTCGAGAAGGTCACGGATGAGTTTGAGGCCTCTGTCATGGAAGAGGGTGAACAGATCGCCAGAGAGATGGGTGTCAGCGGTATCCATCCGGAACTGCTGAAGCTCATCGGACGATTGCGTTATCGTGCTTCTTATGGTCAAAATGCCCTGGCACACACCCTGGAAGTGGCTAATCTTGCGGGTATCATCGCTGCGGAACTTGGAGGGGATGAAACCCTTGCCAAGAGGGCAGGATTGTTACATGATATCGGCAAGGCCCTTACCCATGACAAGGGTGGAAACCATGTGGACCTGGGATTGGAACTGGCTAAAAGTTATAATGAGGATCCGGTGGTACTGAATGCTATTCCGGCTCACCATGGGCTTGAAGAGATCAGGAGTATCGAGTGTGCAGCGGTATGTGCCGGAGATGCTCTCTCGGCAGCCAGACCGGGTGCAAGACGCGAAGTCCTGGAATCCTATCTCAAACGGGTGAGCGAGATCGAAGAGATCGCCTCGGACAAGCACGGGGTTAAACAGGCCTATGCCATCAATGCGGGCAGGGAAGTACGAGTGATCGTCAATGCGGAACTGCTTAATGATGATGAATCATCTTTGCTGGCAAAAGAGATCGCCAAAGAGATCGAGGCCAAGATGAGCTTTCCCGGAGATATCAAGGTCAATGTGATCCGCGAGATACGCAGTGTGGAGTATGCTCACTAGATAAAAGTGTAAAGTAACACTTGACACTTTTTAAAAAAGCTGTCATACTTCTGAATATAGAACATCTTCAGGAGTATCCTATGGCGATCAAGATGGCACAATTGATGAAAGCAACGGGGGAGACCCGCTCGACCCTTCTGTATTATGTCAAAGAGGGGCTTTTATCCGAACCCTCCAAACCCAAACCCAATGTACATCTGTACGCAGACGACTCTATCGAACGGGTCCGTCTTATCAAAACCCTTCAGCATCAACTCCATTACTCTATTTCGCAGATCAAGCAGGTCTTTGATGATAATCAGTTTGATTTTGAAAACGGTGTGGAGGTGTTGACGCAGAAGCTGGATCTGCTTAGCGGGGTCAAAGAGCGTCGTTATAAGTCCATAGAAGAAGCCCTGGAAGTGTATACCCTTTCAAAAGAACAGCTAGAGGAGTATATTTCTCTGGGGGTCTTAGAAGTATATGAGGGTTATCTTAGTGATCAAAGTTGGAAGATGCTGCAGATACTGGATGATCTAAGTCAGTATGAGCAGGCGCAGAGACTCCTGAAGGCTTATCTGGACACGGCCAGATCCCTGGCTGTCTTGGAGTATGAACTGGGGGCAGTCCTGATCGAAAGGGATGATAAGGGCAGCAATCATGCACAAGAACTCTTTTTGGATCTTGTACTCTCATTCAAACCCTACATCTTCAATCTGCAGACGAAAAATGAACACAAAAGGAGAGTCAATGCCTAGTATCTGGAAAATCAAAGGGTTCCTACCCTATATACTTGTTGTCTTTTTAAACGCTTTTACGGATCTCGGCCATAAGATCATCATTCAAAATACAGTCTTTAAGATCTATGACGGTCAAACCCAGATCATTCTAACGGCAATTGTGAACGGTCTGATCCTGCTGCCTTTTATCATGCTCTTTTCACCGTCGGGATTTCTTTCCGATAAGTACTCCAAGAGCAAGATTATGCGTTATGCTGCCTGGGCGGCTGTCTTTATCACCCTGGGGATTACTGCGTCGTATTATGTGGGTGCCTTTGAGCTGGCCTTTTTCCTGACCTTTATCCTGGCAGTACAATCGGCCTTGTATTCTCCTGCAAAGTATGGTTATATCAAAGAACTGGTGGGAAATAAGTATCTGACGCTTGGAAACGGGATCGTACAGGCGGTGACGACGGTCTCTATTCTGGCGGGGATTATTGTCTATTCGATCTTCTTTGAGGGTTTTTTGGATGGGAAGACTTATAATACGACGCAAGAGGTACTTCGGTATATCGCACCGGTCGGCTGGGCGCTGGTACTTGGCTCGGTGATCGAACTGATCCTGGCGTATGCACTTCCAGATACCGGGGTTTGCAGTGATATCCGGTTTGAGATGAAAAACTATATGAACGGCTCGTATCTTAAGCGCAATATGAAGGTGATTACGCAAAACAGTATCATCTTTCATGCGATTATCGGACTATCGCTGTTTTGGTCAATCTCTCAAGTGGTCCTGGCCAGTTTCCCAGCTTATGCAAAGGAGGCCTTGGCGCTTGATAACACTATTATCGTGCAGGGAATGATGGCTCTGGCCGGAATTGGTATCGTCCTGGGGTCGATTATGGCAGGTAAGATCTCCAAGAACTATATCGAGACGGGTACGATTCCCGTCGGTGCTCTGGGGATCACTGTCTCTTTGCTCATATTGCCAAATGTGGAAGCGACCTGGATTCATGCACTTAACTTCATGGCCTTTGGTTTTTTCGCAGGCTTGTTTATCGTGCCTTTAAATGCGCTCTTACAGTTTAATGCAAAGGACCATGAGTTGGGGCTGGTCATTGCCGGGAATAATTTTTTACAAAACATTGCCATGATCTCATTTTTGGCCTTGACCGTCGTCTTCGCCTATTTTGGTCTGAACAGCATCGGTCTGTTCTATCTGATGCTTTTGGTGGCGATATTGGGTTCATTGTATGTGATCTCTTATATTCCTCAATCCATGGTGATCTTTTTGATCTCTTTTTTGATCTCTCGCCGGATCAAGATCGATGTGGTAGGACTGGATAATTTTCCTCAAAGCGGCGGTGTTTTGTTACTGGGCAACCATATTTCCTGGCTGGATTGGGCACTGATCCAGATGTCTCTGCCCAGACAGGTACGTTTTGTGATGGACAGGGCTATCTATGAGAAGTGGTATCTGAAGGCCTTTTTGGATTTTTTCAAGGTGGTTCCGATTTCTCCGCGTGGGGCGAAAGAGGCGGCTGAAAAGGTCAAGGCCCTTTTGGAAGCAGGAGAAGTGGTCTGTCTTTTCCCCGAAGGCACGATCAGCCGTACGGGACAGCTTTCCGAGTTTAAAAGAGGCTTTGAAATGATGGCCAAGGACGCCAATGGCGTCATCGTGCCTTTTTATCTTCAGGGAATGTGGGGTAGCCGATTTTCCCGTTCATCGGAAAAGCTGCAGAAGGCCAAGAAGAGCCGTAAACGCGAAGTCGTGGTGAGTTTTGCAGAACCGATTAATATGAACAGCTCTGCCGTGGAAGTCAAACAAAAAGTCTTTGAGCTCTCTTTTAGCTCCTGGAAGCGTTATACGCAGAACCTTCCGTGTATGCAAGAAGCCTGGGTGGACACCGCTTCCCGTCTGGGTTCGGATTTTTGTATGGCCGATTCCAAGACCAACAGTATGTCCTATACGCGGGCTTTGACGGCCACTATTCTCTTTAGAGAGTTCATTAAAAAACGTCCGGAGCAGAACATCGGGATATTGATGCCGACGACTTCGGCGGGGGCTATTGTCAATATGGCGACGTTGATGGCGGGTAAAAGTGTCGTGAACCTGAACTATACGGCTTCCATACAGGCGGTAGAATCGGCAATCAATAAGGCCGAGATCAAGGTCGTCTATACGGCTAAGCAGTTTGTGACAAAACTAGAGGCCAAAGGCTTTGACACCCAGGCATTGTTATCGGGTTGTGAGGTGGTGTACCTGGAAGATCTAAAAGAGCAGATCTCCAAATTTAAAGCGGTGAGCACTCTTGTTTTAGCGAAGATTCTGCCTGCATCTGTATTGAAACTATTGTATATCAATAAGGTGCCTAGTAGCCAGACAGCCGCCATTCTTTTCTCTTCCGGTTCGGAAGGTGAACCCAAAGGTGTCATGTTGAGTCATACCAATTTTATGGCCAATGTGAAGCAGGTCTCGGATGTTCTGAACATGCGTGATGAAGATGTGATTCTGGCGTCCCTGCCGCTGTTTCATGCCTTTGGTCTGACGGCAACGACCTGGTTGCCGATGATCGAAGGTCTGCCTATGGTCTGTCATCCCGATCCGACGGATGCCGTGGGAATCGGTCGTGCAGCAGCGCGTTTTAATACTACGGTGATGTTTGGTACCTCGACCTTTTTCAGACTTTATACGAAGAATAAAAAGGTGCATCCGTTGATGTTTGATTCGCTACGATTGGCCGTGGCCGGTGCGGAAAAACTGAGCAGGGAGGTCAAAGAGGCCTTCAAGCTGAAGTTTAACAAGGATATTCTTGAAGGCTATGGGGTGACAGAGAGCTCTCCGGTAGCCAGTGTGAATCTTCCTGATGTCTTGGAGACAGAGGCCTTTAGTGTACAGGTGGGAACCAAGACGGGCAGTGTAGGGCTACCGCTTCCAGGGACGGCCTTTAAGGTCGTGGATCCTTCTACTATGCAGGAGTTGAAGCGTAATGAAGACGGTCTTATCCTCATCGGTGGACCGCAGGTGATGATGGGATACCTTAAAGATGAGGCCAAGACCGCAGAAGTGATGGCAGATATTGATGCAGAACGCTGGTATAAGACCGGAGACAAAGGGCATATCGACGAGGATGGCTATCTCTTCATCGTAGACCGTTATTCCCGCTTCGCCAAACTGGGAGGCGAGATGGTCTCCTTGGGGAGTATCGAAGAACAGATCAAGGCGCATATCAATGATGCTGAAGTAGATCTATTGGCAGTGAACCTGCCTGATGAGAAAAAGGGTGAGAAGGTGATCTTGCTTATCCAGGGGCTGAGTGATACGGAAGGACTTAAAAAAGGACTTATCGAAGAGGGGATGAATCCGCTGATGATCCCTGCTGCCTTTTTTGAAGTGGATCAGATCCCGAAACTGGGTACGGGTAAGAGTGACTTTTCAGCCGCTAAAAAATTGGCACAGGAGTTAAGTGATGCTGGATAACCCTTATAAGCATATAGAACCTATGCAGACGGTACGCAAGGTCTATGTCAAAGCGTCCGAGCCGGAAAAGATATGGGAAGCGCTTGTAAGAGAAGACCAAGATGCGATGCAGGAGTTGAGTGATGCGATGAGTCAGCTGGTCTATGAGGTGGGTGTACCTAAATGGCTGGTTCACCTGAGCGCAAATATCCTATATCATATGGTGTATAAACATTGGGGGCATTATATCGATGAGAGTGATTTTTTAGCCCGTAGGTTTTCTCATATGTCTCCTTCTCTCATGGCTTTTTTACAACGGCAATATACCCTGGCACATATGGGGTGTTCGGTAGTGATGGCCTGGGATGAGGATGAACAAAAGATGCTCTGTTTCCGTTCTTTAGACTGGAAGGGTTCTAATGATATTGCCCGAGCAACCCGTATCTTCTCTTTTGTGAATAAAGAAGGAGTCGAGATTGCCAAGATTGCCGGAATCACTGCTATGCTTGGTGTATTGACAGGTGTGAAAGAGGGCTTTAGTGTGGCTATTAATTATGCTCCGTGGAAACGCTCTGCACGTTTTAAATCGGATCCGACCTTTCTGATTCGACAGCTATTGGAAGATGAAAGCGTCAATAACTATACCGATGCACTGGATATTATCAGACGATGGGAGGTAGGATCCCCCTGTTTTATCAGTTTGTGCGGTGTTCAAAAGGGTGAAGCCTGCGTGATCGAGTTGGGTAGCAGGGGAGAAGTGTATTTGCGTCACATGGATGAGAGCGGCATATTGATACAGACCAATCATTATGATCTTGAAGCGTCTTCTTTTGCACAACATAATGAAGCGCCATATACCAAGAAAGAGGTAGAGGAAATGGATGAGAAACAGTGGTATGACTCAGAGCTGCTTCGAAACTCTCAGGAACGTGAAAGGTTGTTGAAGCAGTTCATGTCAGCGCCTTCGCCCTTAAGTATGAAAGAGAAGTTTATACAGGCCTATCTAAAGGTGCCGGTATTGAATTGGGAAACGGCGCAATGGGTATTAATGCAGCCCGAAGACTCAAGGATGGAAGTCTATACCTGTATAGACAAGTAAGCCATCTGTTTCACAAGGCTTTACACTATAATTACACGTTAATATACCTATAATGCTTTCCAAGGAAATATAATGGCCCTGAACAAACCCAAATACACCCTTTTTAAAAATACGACCTATGCCCTGGCGGGTTTGGTGGATATCACTAAGAATGAGTCTTCTTTTAAACTACAGATCCTGTTATTTGTATCGATGAATATCCTTGCCTGGTGTCTGCCCCTGGCTTTTCATCTGCAGGCGATACTCTCACTCTCTTTGTTTATCCCTATCATGGCCGAGGTGACAAATAGCGCTATTGAGCGTGTGGTCGATCTGGTGACCATGGATTATCATGAGCTGGCGAAGCGTGCGAAGGATGCCGGGGCGACCCTGGTATTTTTAAGTCTGGTACTGACGGGGTGTATCTGGGTAGCTGTCTTGTATATCGGATTTCTGTCGTAAAGGGTCTTTATGAAGATATTACTGATGGAAGATGATCTGGTTTTGCATGACATCCTGCTGGAGCATCTTGAATCTTCGGGATACGAGGTAACAGGGTGTGAGGATGGACAGGAAGCGGAAGAGCTTATCTTCAAAGAGCATTTTGACCTCTTGCTGCTGGATGTGAATGTCCCGCATATAGATGGATTTAGCCTGGTGGAGAGTATCCGAGACAACGGGATCAAGACCCCGGCTGTCTTTGTCACCTCGCTTAATACGACCAAAGATCTTAAGCGCGGATATGAGGTTGGTGGAGACGAGTACATCAAAAAACCCTTTGATATGGAAGAACTTGATGTGCGTCTGATGCAGATTCAAAAGGTCTTTAAACTGGGTGATGAGGTGGTGAGCCTGGCAAATGGAAAACGTTTTGATCCTGTCGATCACAGTGTTGACGGACAGAAGCTTCGTAAAAAAGAGTCGGAGATACTGCATTATCTTTTGCGTAATGCCAATCGGGCCGTCAGCGCCCAGGAGTTGATGGATAATCTTTGGGCTTATGATGAGGTGCCCTCCAATGCGACCTTGCGTACCTACATCAAGAATCTTCGTCAGGTCATCGGCAAGGATAGCATCATAACCGTACACGGGGAAGGGTTTAAGATTGAGACTAAGTGATTATGAGCGTAAATCTCTGATCAATTTTATCCTATTGTATGTGGGTTCTTCTGTCTTTTTGATCTCGGTTATCGCCTATTTGATCTATAAGAACGAGGAGCGTAACTCTCTGGAGATGATGCAGATGAAGATGCAGCACTTTGCGGAGATGCAGGGGGAAGAGATCATCAAGTCTGCCATGAAACACTCCAATGAATATATGCTGCCTGAAGAGAGTGAGTATGAAGTCGGTCTGTATGATGCGAATAATACCCTGCTGGATGGGGATAATATTGAAGCCATCGAGTTTGGAAAACGGGCCTATCAAAAAAACGGTAACTGGTACTATGTTTCCAGAGCGGCTCAGGGGCATTTGGGTGTTGAGCATATTGTTGTCAAGAAAAACGCTTACAGTGTTTGTGTCAAAGACCTCCGGGAGAAGATCCTCCTGTATTGGGCCTTGGCGGTTGTTTTTATCTCCGTGATAGCCTATTACCTTGGAAAAATCTTTTTACGCCCGGTACGTGAAAAGATCGAGACCATTGATGCTTTTATCAAGGATTCCACCCACGAGCTAAGTACGCCTATTACCGCTTTGATGTTGTCGGTGGATGCCTTGTCCAAACAGACACCCTCCAAGGCACTCAGCCGTATTAAGCTCTCTTCCCGGCAGATTGCGGACATCTATCATGATCTCACTTTTTTACTGCAGCTGGATAAGTCACCCAAGAGCGATGAATCGATCGATATGGCACAACTGCTGGCACAGCGGATCGAATATTTCACCCCTTTGGCCGAACAAAAGCATCTTGGTTTTGAAACGGATCTGGCGGAGAGTTTTCATTTTGTGATGGAAAAGACAGCTTGTGTACGTCTGCTGGATAATCTGATCTCCAATGCGATCAAATATAATAATAAAAACAAGAAGGTACATGTAGGTATCAAGGGAAGGGAAGTCCATATCCAAGATGAGGGAAGAGGCATGGATGAAGCTGAACAGAAGGCGGTATTCGAGCGCTATATGCGTGTCGAGAAAAACAGAGGAGGCTTTGGGATCGGCCTGGATATTGTCAAGCAGGTAACACGCAAATATAATATTCAGATTGAAATAAATTCTAAGCCTAGGCAGGGTACACTTTTTATACTGAAGTTCCCTTAGCTTGGGAGAGATTAAGACTTCTGGCATAAACGCTTATTTTATGAGCACTTATTCAAGCAGTCTGTTTATTTAAAGGATGACAAATGTCACATGTTTTGATTATTGGAGCCGGTGGCGTAGGACGTGTTGTAACACATAAGTGTGTAATGAATAAAGAGACATTTACAAAGATCACTCTGGCAAGTCGGAGACTAAGCTCATGTCAGACGATTGCCGATGAATTGCCAAAGGGTGCGATTGAGATTGCCCAGGTAGATGCGGACAATACCCAGGAACTGGCAGAACTGATTAAAGAGATCAAGGCGGATATCCTTATCAATGTGGCACTTCCGTATCAGGACCTTACGATTATGGATGCCTGTTTACAGACGAATATCCCTTATCTGGATACGGCAAATTACGAGCACCCGGATGAAGCGAAATTCGAGTACAAGGAGCAGTGGGCCAAGCATGATGCCTTTAAGGAAAAAGGGCTTATGGCCTTACTCGGTTCAGGTTTTGACCCCGGGGTGACGAATGTTTTCTGTGCCTATGCACAAAAACACTATTTTGACGAGATACATACTATTGATATCCTTGATTGTAATGCAGGGGATCACGGATATCCTTTTGCCACAAACTTCAATCCCGAAATCAATCTTCGTGAAGTCTCGGCCAACGGACGTTACTGGGAGAATGGTGAATGGATAGAGACCAAACCGATGGAGATCAAGATGGTTTGGGATTACCCTGAAGTAGGGCCGAAGGATTCCTATCTTCTGTATCATGAAGAGATGGAATCTTTGGTGAAACATATCAAGGGGCTTAAGCGTATTCGTTTCTTTATGACCTTTGGTCAGTCATATCTGACCCATATGCAGTGTCTGGAAAATGTCGGTATGTTGGGGATTGAAGAGGTGGAGCACAAAGGACAGAAGATCGTACCTATAGAGTTTTTAAAGACCTTGCTTCCTGATCCGGCTTCTTTGGGACCTCGTACCAAAGGCAAAACCAATATCGGTATCGTTGCAGAGGGTATCAAAGACGGTAAAAAGAGAAAGATCTATATCTATCAGGTAAGTGATCATGAGGCCTGTTATGCAGAGGTGAAGTCCCAAGGGGTTTCTTATACTACCGGTGTACCGGCGATGATTGGTGCGAAACTGATGCTTGAGGGTAAATGGTCCGGTGAAGGAGTGTTTAATATGGAAGAGTTTGATCCGGATCCTTTTATGGAAGAGTTGAACACTCAGGGACTTCCATGGAAAATTCAAGAACTTGAGTAGTTCTTGTCCCTTATGTCACAGTAAGGCCATATCCTTATACTGTGAACATGTTACAGGTTTTTATTACCGATGCAACGAGTGTGACCTGGTGCATGTGGATGAGGCCTCACGCTTGAGCGAACAGGATGAAAAAGAGCGTTATGACCTGCATACCAATTCTCCCGATGACCCGGGGTATCGAAGGTATCTTAAAAAGGTGCTTGATCCCGTGAAAGAACGTCTTCAGGATGGTGCGAAGGGGCTGGATTTCGGTTCCGGTCCCGGGCCGACACTTTCACTGATGTTTGAAGAAGAGGGGTATACAATGGCTATTTATGATCATTTCTATGCCAAAGATGAACAGGTCTTGTCTGATAGCTATGACTTTATCACCTCTACAGAGGTCATAGAACATCTGTATGATCCCAAAAGTGTTTTGGATATGCTGTGGGGTATGCTAAATAAACAAGGGCTTTTAGCCCTGCTTACACAGCCTTATCCCAAGAAAGAGGATTTTATTGATTGGTATTACAAGAATGATCCTACCCATGTCTGCTTCTTCTCTTTGAAGAGTATGCAGTGGTTGGCGGATAAATGGCAAGCCTCCCTGGAGCTCGTGGGAAAAGACCTTTTTATATTGAGGAAAGCGTAGATGAGTATTGATTTTAATCAAATCCCCCATACCCCTATGTATGTGTGTGAACTGGAAAAACTCGAGTCTAATTTAAAGATATTAGACAGGGTCCAGCAGGAGTCAGGAGCAAAGATTATCCTTGCACTCAAGGGTTTTGCCATGCATTCGACCTTTGATCTGGTGGGAAAATACCTGCATGGGTGTACCGCCAGCGGTCTGCATGAAGCGACACTGGCCAGAGAAAAGATGAATAAAGAGGTTCATACCTATTCTCCGGCGTTTAAAGAAGAAGAGCTCGATGAGATAGCCCGTATATCCGATGATATCGTTTTTAACTCACCGGCGCAGCTGCTGCGTTTTCAAGAGCGTGTCAAAGAGGTGAATCCAACTCTATCCCTCTCATTACGGCTTAACCCGGAGTATTCCGAGTCCCCGGTGGATCTTTATAACCCCTGTGGTCTGTTTAGCCGCCTGGGCACGACACAGGCTAATCTTGAATCGGCGATTGACTCTTATGAAGGGGACCTCTTTGAACATCTTGACGGGCTGAACTTTCATGCTCTGTGTGAGCAGGATGTCGGAGCCCTGGAAGGTGTTCTCAATGCCTTTGAAGAACGCTTCGGTTCGTATATAAAAGGGATGAAATATATTAATTTCGGCGGTGGTCATCATATCACCAAAGAGGGATATGATGTGGACAGACTGATTGAAGTGATCAGGGCCTTTCGTGGACGTCATAACGGGATAGAGGTCTACCTTGAACCCGGTGAAGCGGTTGGATGGGAGACGGGGGTGCTGGTCTCTACGGTACTTGATGTAATGGATAACGGCATGCCCATCGCCATCTTGGATACCTCTGCAGAAGCGCATATGCCGGATACTCTGGCTATGCCTTACCGTGCTGAAGTGCGTGGGGCAGGGCAAGCCAATGAGAAGGCTTATACCTATCGCTTAGGGGGGAATACCTGCCTGGCGGGAGATATCATGGGAGATTACTCCTTTGATCAGCCCTTGCAGGTGGGAGACAAGATCGTCTTTGAAGACCAGATCCATTATACCTTTGTGAAAAACACGACCTTCAACGGGATCAAGCTGCCAAGCCTCGCCCTATGGACGAAGGATAGTCAACTCAAGCTCGTACGGGAGTTTGGGTATGAAGAGTATAAGATGCGCCTCTCCTAAGAGGCCGTTTATTTTAAAGCCACCATAAAGATATTCCCGTCGCGGTTGATATAGACACGTTTGTAGGCTCCCTCATAGCGTTTTAATACATCTTTTAAGGCATCAACGGAAGTCACGGTATACCCTTCAACCTGGATGATTATATCTCCTTTTTGAATCCCTTGTTGTTGTGCCTCACCCTCTGTATCCACACCGGTTACCAGCAGCCCTTTGATATGTGAAGGGATACGATACTGGTAGCGTAGATTGTTATCAAGTGTCTTCAGGCTAAGCCCGCCAAGAAGTGACTCGTTAACCGAAGCTTGTAGGCTCTCTTGTGTTTGCAGAACCAGGTGTGTTGTGTAGTTCTTTTTGTTACGCTCATATTCGACCTCTATTCTTTTATCCGGGGAGAGCAGGCCAACACGGTTTTTCAGGTCATTGGCATTTTTAATGACGTGACCATCTACTTTTGTAATAAGGTCTCCCCGTTTGAGCCCCGCCTTTTCAGCAGGTGTGTTTTCGTTAACGTCGATTAGAACAGCTCCTGATTTGTTTTTATACAGGGCCTTGAGTTTGGCATTGATATCAGAAATCTGCACACCCATATAGCCACGGGTGACCTTTCCATCTTCAATCAGCTTCTGAACCACATGCTTGACCAGATTGACTTCAATAGCAAAGCCGATACCATTGTTCCCGCCACTGCGCGAGAGAATAGCGGAGTTGATACCGATAAGAACTCCTCTACTATCTACAAGGGCACCGCCTGAGTTCCCGGGGTTGATTGAAGCATCCGTCTGGATAAAGTTCTCATATTCATTGAGCCCAATACCGTTTTTATGCTGGGCAGAGATAATCCCCTGGGTTACACTCTGTCCTACTCCAAAGGGATTTCCGATGGCAAAGACAACATCACCGACTTGAAGGTCATTGGAATCCCCCATACGAATGGCAGCAAGAGGTTCATCTGCTTCGACTTTAATGACGGCAAGATCACTCTTGGGATCGCTACCGATCAGTTTTGCTTCATATTCGGCATTTTTCCCCGGCAGGGTTACGGTGATGGTATCTGCTTCATCGATCACGTGGTTGTTGGTCACAATGTATCCGTCACTGCTGATAATGACTCCGGATCCAAGACCGAGGCTTCGTTTTTGAGGGGAGTGTTGAGGAGGCATACGTCTGCCGAAGAACTCTTCTAAGAACTCCTGCATTTGCTTATTCTGCTGTACTTTTTTTGAGCTGGAAATGTGAACGATGGAAGGGGTTGTCTCCTGAAGAACATTGGCATAAGAAAGTACCTTGTTGTTATCAAGGGGAAGGGCACGCTCCTGAATTCTAGGTGCTTGGTTGAAATCAATATTCGCACCTTGGGCTATAAGAAAAATGGTAGATAAAATCAGTAGGCTTTTTGTCATAATTACTCCTTAAAGTTATAGGCTGAAGAATAAACTTTGAATGTGTAAAAATAATGTGAAATTATGGGCGAAAACCCTTAGTTGTCCAGTCTATTTGGCAACTCCATAATGAATCGCGCCCCCTGGGTATAGTCGTTATCCAAATGGATAGATCCTCTGAGATGCTGAGTGATCAGGTTGTAGGTGATATTAAGACCGAGTCCCGTTCCTCCCTTATTGCGCTTGGTGGTAATAAAGGGTTCAAATATCTTGTGTTTGACATTCTGATCCACTCCCTTGCCGTTATCAGAGAAAATGATAGTGGCATGATTATCATGGCATTGGGTCTCAAGGGTGATGACGCCTTCTTGATCATAATCAAAACCGTGCAGTAAAGCATTTTGAAGCATATTGACCACAATCTGAGAGATGGCACCAGGATAAGAGTACATCTGAATCGGTTCTTGCGAAAGTTTGAGTTGCAATTCAACCGGTCGGTGCTTGAGCTCATTTTTAAAGGTTGAAAGGACTTCTTTAAGATAATCATTAAGCTCAAAGTCGCGGATCTCCTCACTACTCTGATCCACAGAGATCTTTTTAAAGTTACGCACCAAAAGAGCAGCACGGTCCAGGTTCTTAATGAGGATCTCATCAGCTTCTACAATCGTCTCTATAAAATGGTCCAGGGCAGAACGGGAGAGTTTATTCTCGTTCAAGAGGCTTTGTACCGTCTTGATCTCATTTTTAAAGATGGATGCTGCAGTGATGGAGATTCCCAGTGGTGTGTTTACCTCATGGGCAACCCCCGCTACCAGATTTCCAAGAGCGGACATCTTCTCGGACTCGACCAGTTGCGATTGGGCACTTTGCAGACGGTCTAAACTCTCTTGAAGTTCGGCAGTACGCTCTTTGACCCGCTCCTCAAGCTCATTCGTCAAACGTTCAAGGTGGGCTTGATAGGTACGAGAGATCGTTTCGGCTTCATCCCTTTCACGTCCGCGCTGTTCGATTTTACCTAGCATGGAATTGAAGTCATCATACAGATGACCGACCTCGTCGTTATACATCTTTTCTGCGCGAATAGAATAATCTTCGCTAAGAGAGATCTCCTGTGCAGTTTTTGCAAGGTTGATAATTGGAAGGGTAATGTAGTTTTGAATTTTGTAGATCACGATCAGTGAGAAGAAAGTTAATATAATCATACCGCTTAAGAGCATCATGGCATAGGAGATAAGCTGTTTGGGGAGTTCTTGTTTGGATACATAAAAAAGGATGGAACCATAGGTCTGCCCGTTATAGTTTATCGGTGTAGAGATGATAATCTCATCCCCAATGATTTGATCACTGTCAGTGAACTTAGCAACACTCTTTGCAAAACTGACTTCGCCACCTTCTTTTGTATAGGTAGCAAAGAGTTTGCCCGACTCGTTATAGATAGCTGCTGCGTTGATATTGGGAATTCCTTCAAGCTTGTTCAACACTTCGACTGCCCCTGAAAAGTCGGAAAAGAGCAGTGGTGTTACCGCATAATCGGCAATAAGCTGGGATTGAAGTTTGGATTCATTTAAAAGAGCAGAGGTACTGCGCTGATAGTTCACAAACAGAATAAATGCGGCATAGGTGCTCAGTGCGACGACCAGAAGGATCACAACGGACATTATGAGTTTGGATTTGATGGAAAAGTCGGAGAAGCGATTCATTGGATAACCTCTTCTGCAGATTTAAGCAGCAGGTAACTGATCTTGATATTTGCCTCCTTGGCTGCTTTATTATTGATGATGTATTTGAAGCGTTTTTCATTCAAATAGATCGTGATCATCACATTATTGTTGATAAACTCTTTATGATCACTTACCGTAAGCAGGGCATTACTCGTGTGCTGCTTCGTAATCTTGGTGACATCTCTCGTCTTGCTCCCGATAAACAGAAGCTGGCATTCAGGTATAGTGTCGGCCTGAGAAAGTCGGATGATATTTACCGGTTTATTCTGAAAGTGTTTATCAGCATAAACCATCTCAAGGGTATTCGCAAAGGCTTCATCATTGAGAACACAGATGGAAAAGGTCTCAAAATCTTCATTAGGCCATTCGATGAGATGGGTAAATTTTTCTAAAAAGACTGCCTTGATCTGGATCTCTGAAACGGCCAAGAGATTGGTGCTAATGAGTACGCTGACAATCAGGAAAAGGAGTCGCTTCATGAAAGCGGGTCCTCCTTTTCATTGAGATGAGGAAGAGGTTCTGAAATATAATACCCCTGGGAATATTTGATCCCAAGTTCATTGACGATCTGAAAGATCTCTTCATCACATACGAATTCAGCGACAAGATCAATGTTGACGTTCTTGGCAAAGTAAACGATACTGTCAACCATTTTTCGTGACATCTCATCTCTGAGGTTTTTGATGAAAGAGCCATCGATTTTGATACTGTTAAGTTGTAGATCAAGGATGTTGGCAAAGTTTTGACATTGGGCTCCAAAGTCATCCAGGGCTATACTGCACCCAAGGGCGTGTAATTGCTTGATATTCTTACGGCTGTTAGGCAGGGAGTCCAGGGAATTGTTTTCCAAAATTTCAAGGACTAGCCTGGACGGCTCAATATTGTAAGTGTCAAGGACAGATTTGACATAGCTTGCAAAATCACTGTCTTGTAGATCATGGGGCGTAATATTGATGGAAAAATTATAGGCATTATCGGCAAAGACCTGAGCGCTTTTTTCAAGCATCACATGGGTGATTTGTGTGAGCAGTCCTGTCTCTTCCGCAACCTTCAAAAAGAAAAAAGGAGAGATGACGTCATCCTCTTTAAGCATGCGCACCAGACACTCATATTTTTCTATTTTTTTGGTTTGATTATTGTAAATAGGCTGGAAGTATGGAATGATGCGGTCCTCGCGAAGGGCATGCTTTACTTCTTTAAACCATTTGAGATTATTTTGAATGTCTTTGATGACACTCATCTCTTCGTGATAACGTTGGATGCGGTTTGAACTGATCAGACGGGCTTCTTTGATGGCGAGATCGGCCTTATTAAAAAGGTTGTCTTGTTCATTTTCTACAATAGCGATGGTAAAGGTGATATTGAAATCGATCTCATCATGGGTAAAACTGGAGTTTTGAAACCTTTTTTGGATCAGCGCAACCGTCTCATCGGTCTGTTCGGGTGTCTTGTTTTGTGAAAGCAGTAAAAACTCGTCAATACCGATATGGTAAAGTCTGCTCCCTGATCCTTCAAGCAGTTTAAGTGTCTTTCCAATCTCTTCAATGATGTAATTTCCCTGGGCATAGCCGTATAAATCGTTGATATGTGAGAATCTGTCCACATTCAGGAGGATAAGTGTAACGTTTTCCAGATCAAGCAGGTCATCATGAAGTTTGTGCTGATTATGCAGGTTGGTCAGGGGATGATGAATGATCTCTTTATACAGCGCTTCTTTTTCGATATTGACCTCAGAAAGAGCGGCAAAGTTATTGATAGCGATTTTTACCGAACTGTAAAGCTTGTCGGCATTGAGCTCGGTCTTATCCTTGTAATCATTGATATCATAATGGTCGATGACAAATTTTTCGGGGGCCTGTCCCGCTTGCCCGGTTCGGATAATAATACGAATATGGGGATTTAACAGTTCTTGGCGTATGTATTGGGTAAGTTCAAGACCCGCATCCGATGTCTCCATCACAACATCGATAATCGCTACGGCGAAATCATCATTTTCATCTAAAAGGCTTTTGGCTTCTTTGGCAGAGTATACCGAGGTAAAGGAGAGGGGTCGATTATCAACACGGAGGTTTTTAAGCGCAAGTTTGGTGACATCATGTACACCTATGTCGTCATCAACAATAAGGACTTTCCAAGGGTTTTTAGTCGAAGTCGGTGTTACTGATTCTTCATCTTGGAAAAGAAAATCATCCGTCATTCACAAACCTCTATATCATTATCTAATAGCTTTATGTTATTGAAATAATCATACCCAAAAATATAGTATAAGTAAAATAAATTTTACATTTCACTTCTAAATGCCGCTAAAACGCCTCTTATCGACACTGTTTGATAGCAGCCTTGAAGGCGTTGACATAAGATATGATTGAAGGTTTTTGCCCTTTATAGGCGATATCAAAGGCAGTGCCATGATCAACGGATGTACGAATGATTGGAAGATTTAAAGAGATATTGATACTCTCTTCAAAATGAAGCGCTTTGAGAGGAATAAGCCCCTGATCATGATACATGGCAACATAATGTTGAAATTGAGCGCGCATATGGGGAGTGAAGGCAGTGTCCGGGACCATAGGACCGACAAAGAGTTCTTTCTTCAGCGCCTTGTTTGCCTTATGAATAGCCTTCGTGATTTCTGTCTCTTCATCTCCCAATACTCCACCATCTCCGGCATGGGGATTGAGGCCTAAAACAGCAACCTTTTGAGCCTTGATATCCTTAGATAGATCCATCAAAAAACGACATAGTGGTTCGGCTTTGATACGTTTGGGTACGGATTTTAGAGGTGTGTGTTCTGTATACAAGGCGACATAAAGGGCATCACAGCCAAGCATCATAATCGCTTCTTTGTCAAAATGATCCCGCAGCATATCGGTATGCCCCTTGTAGTCTATACCTGCTTTGAACCAGGCTTCTTTGTGTATAGGCAGAGTGACCAGGGCGTTGGCAAGACCCTCTTCACATATCTTTATGGCTGTTTTAAAGGAGTTATAGCTGTAGAGTCCACTTTTCTTTCCCACCTTGGATGGGGTGATTGTGAACGCTCCTTTAACCGGATAAAGTTCTATGCCCTGGGGGATAGGAAGCTGAAGTTTGGCTGCAGCTTGTTTAAGCATCTCTTCGGAGATACAATACAGAGGTCGTGCAATACGACAGACCTCTTCATGGGCATTCAGCATGATTTGCACACCGATGCCGTTCAGGTCACCTACGCTAACGGCGATCACCGGTTTGATCATTGTAAAAGGGCCTTCATATCGAGTATGGCCTGTTCAAGACCGGTGAAGACGGAGCGGGCGATGATGCTTTGTCCGATGTTAAGCTCCTGGATCACTTCGATGTCACAAATGGTCTGGACATTTTGGTAATTGAGTCCATGTCCCGCTGCGACCAACAGGCCCTTTTGATGGGCAAAATAAGCAGCGTCTTTGATCTGTTCAACGCTTTGGTGCAGCATCTGTTTGAGTTCGGAACGTGGACGTTCAAGCTCTTTGATTGAATGATGTGTGGTGGACAATGGAGTGTTGAGCATGGCATAGATATTGGCATAGCTTCCCGTATGCAGTTCAATCATGTCGATATCAAGTTTGGCTGCTGCCTCGATCATCTTCTCATCCGGATCAATGAAGAGTGAGACCTCGATCTCATGAGCCTTGAGTTGAGAGATGGCTTTTTCAATCTGGGCGTATTGACCTAGTACATCCAGGCCGCCCTCGGTAGTCACCTCTTCACGCTTTTCAGGTACAAGGGTGGCTCTGTGGGGTTTGAGCTGGCAGATGATACTGATGATATCAGGGTCGATGGAGCATTCAAGATTGACGGGGAGTGCAGAGTTGAACATGATCTTTTGAGCATCCAGATCGTTGATATGGCGTCTGTCTTCACGCAGATGAATGGTGATCTGATCCGCTCCTGCGCGTTTGCAGATGCCCAGAGCATCTACAGGGTCGGGATCATTGATACGTCGTGCTTCTCTGAGTACAGCGATATGATCGATGTTGACACCCAGGTGGATCTTTTTCTCATTTGAAATCATATTTTGTCCTTTTTAATTACTTGGTTGTGATTGACGCTTACGGTAAAACTCCTCTTTGAATTGAGCATACCGGTCTTCAAGTATCGCTTCTCTGGCCTGTTTCATAAGGTTCAGATAGTAATGAAGGTTATGCAAGGATGCCAGACGAAAGAAACTCAGTTCCTTTGCTCTAAAAAGGTGGTTCATATAGGAGCGTGAATAGCGTTGGCAGGTAAGACAGCTGCATTCAGGATCGATAGGGCCTTCATCCTCTTTGAATTTGGCTCCACGGATATTGATACGTCCAAAGGAGGTGAAGAGCGTACCGTTTCGGGCATTTCGTGTCGGCATGACACAGTCAAACATATCTACCCCACGATCGATGTTCTCGATCAGGTCTTCTGGGGTTCCTACACCCATAAGATATCGGGGCTTGTCTTCGGGCATATAAGGGGTAGTATGCTCAACAGTCTCATACATATCTTCATTGGACTCTCCTACGGAAAGACCTCCAATGGCAAAGCCGTCATAATCCAAAGAACAGAGTTCAGTGGCAGATTGAGTACGGAAAGCCTTGTCTGTACCCCCTTGAATGATGGCAAAGATATTCTGGTCGGTACAGATACCCTTTGCCTGCTGGGAACGGAAATACTCTATGGACTCTTTTGCCCAGCGGGTGGTGCGTTCAATGGAAACCTTGATGCGCTCCTGTGTGGCGGGAAGGGCGACCAGATCATCCAGGATCATCATGATATCACTGCCCAGATTGGTCTGGATATCGATCACTTTTTGGGGTGTAAAGAGGTGTTTGCTACCGTCAATATGGCTTTTAAACTCGATCCCGTCCTCTTTGGGCTTGGAGTTGTCGCTTAGGGAGAAGGCCTGAAACCCGCCCGAATCGGTCAAAAAGCTTTTTGAAAAGGTCGTAAACTTATGCAGTTTTCCCATTTTGGCGACATTCTCATCCCCGGGGCGCAGGTACATATGGTAGGTGTTCGCCAGGATGATTTCGGCTCCAAGGGTCTCTTGCATGTCATACATATCCAGAGACTTGATTGAACCGAGGGTCCCAACGGGCATAAAGACCGGTGTCTGTATGGTGGAGTGGGCGGTCTGTATGGTGGCGGCACGGGCTTTTCCACTGGTGGCTTCGAGGGTGAATTTCATAGGCATATTCTTTATGAGAAAAAGTATTTACTTTCTTTTTTTGTGCAATTATACTACAATCACTGAAATTAATTGACGGGGAAGATATGAAAAAGATATTGATCTTGACGGATGGAAATGTGGGTAAACACTTTGTTGAACGTGTGGCCGACACCTATACCAGCGAGAATATCTATTATGTGGTCTCCATGGATAAACTGGATATTTCCAATGCCAAGCAGTCTCAGTTTAAGTTTTACCAGTTTGACCCCACCTCTTTTCATAAACTTTCCAATCTTTTGAAAATGGAATTCGTTCAGGTCGTGATTGTCATGAACACCTCCTTGGACGTGGAGCTCAGTATCAAGAATATCAGAGCGGTCAAGAGCCAGTTGCGTATTGTGATGCTTGATCGCTGGGGGCTGAGTTTTGATGATCAGAATATCGTTGTTTTAAATACCAACGAGTTTCTCTCTTCACGTCTGTTGGATTATCTTCCCAATGTTCCTGTTATTGCGCAGAATGTCGGTATGGGAGAAGGGGAGATTATGGAGGTCTCCGTTCCCTTTGGAAGTTCTTTTGTCTACAGGCACATCGGTGCTTTAGAGCAAAACAATTGGAAAATTGTAGCCATTTATCGAAATCAGCGGCTCATCCTGCCCAGTGCAAAACGTATGATACAGCCCAATGACCTATTGGTGCTGGTGGGGGAACCGGCAGTTCTGAAAACAGTTTACAGGGCGATTAAACGTGAACTGGGACAATTCCCGGCACCTTATGGTGATAACCTTTATCTTTATATCGACATGGCCAAAGAGAATGAAAAAAGCCTGCCCAAACTGATCAAACGTTCTAAATATATTCATAAAAAAATTGGGGACAGGCTCTATATTCGAGTGGTTAATGGAGGTGATATAGAGACGTTGGCGAAGATCAAGTCTCATCGCAGCGATGATATTATCGTCGATATAGACTACACGCAACGAAGCTATAAAGAGATCATACTAAATGATATCAAAACCATGGATATCGGTCTGGTGATGCTCTCTTCGACCCTGTTTTCCATCACTTCAATGCGTGAGACGCTTCATGAGAGCAGGGTGCCGGTATTGAAACTATCCAATAAGCCCTTTTCCAAGCTCAAGGAGTCGGTGGTCGTCTTGACGGAGAATCGGGATCTTGAGAAGATCTCTACAACCGTCTTTGATATCTCGGCTCAACTTTCATTTAATCTTGAACTTTTTGAATTTGCTCAGGAAAAAACGGATGGCAAAGAGCGTATCATCGAGCATTATGAAAACCTTTCAGTCATCTTCTCCAAGTCGATCAAGATCAATTCGCAGGAAAAAAATCCCATTCGTTTTTTAAGAGAAAAAGAGAATTTTCTCTACTGTCTTCCGTTCACGGAAAAGATTTTGGATCTGCCTCTGTATTCGCTCTTTTCAACCGATAGTGAAAAATTGTATCACCGTCTTGGGGAATACCATCAACTTTTTATTCCAACGCAATTATAGAGGCTGCATTTATTCCCTTTAAAGCCTTGCTTTAGTATTATCTAAGCCATTAAAACATTTTGGACAAATAATGAAGATAGATATTGCATTAAAAAAAGAGATTGACAACTCTTATCAGGTACATATCGGTGCTCTTGAAGAGATCAGAGTAGATGCGAAGGTCGCGATTGTAACAAACCCGAAAGTGAGTGGTTTGCACCTGCATTATCTTCTTTCCAAGCTCCATGCCAAAGAGATCTATATCATCACGGTAGAAGATGGTGAGAACTATAAGACACTCTCGACAATAGAACGTATCGTTAATAACCTTTTTGAGCATAAATTCAATCGCTCGTCAGTTTTGATAGCTCTCGGCGGTGGTGTTATCGGTGATATGACAGGATTCGCTGCCAGTATCTATCAGCGGGGGATTGATTTTATTCAAGTCCCTACGACTCTGCTCTCACAGGTGGATGCCAGTGTGGGCGGAAAGACCGGGATTAACAATGCCTACGGTAAAAACCTGATCGGTGCCTTTCACCAGCCTCGTGCGGTTTATATTGATCCACACTTTCTTTCGACCCTGCCTAAACGCGAATATGCGGCAGGAATCGCCGAGGTGGTCAAGATGGCGGTCTGTTTCAACAAAGCGTTCTTTGAATGGCTGGAGTCGGCGGACCTTTTGGATCCGGAACAAGTCAAGACGGCTATCGCCAAGTCGGTGGAGACCAAGGCCTATGTCGTCTCCCAGGATGAGAAAGAGAAGGGGCTAAGAGCAGCACTGAACTATGGACATACCTTCGGTCATGTGATCGAAAACGAGACGAAGTATACCCGTTATCTACACGGTGAGACGGTGGCGATAGGGATGATGATGGCTAATGAACTGGCGACACGCATGGGCTTGATGAAAAGTGATGAAGAGATGCGTATCAAAAAGCTTCTGCAGAAGTACGAGCTGCCGGTAGCCTACGAGATCGCTGATACCAATGCGTTTTATGAGGCCTTTTTCCTGGATAAGAAGAGCCTGGATACGAATATCACCTTCATCGTGCCGGAGCATATCGGCGGAGTACAGCTTCGAAGTGATATCGACAGGGCAATCGTGATGGATGTCCTGGAAACCTATGCAGGAAAAAAAGGTGATTAGATTATTACTTCTTCTTAGTCTAAGTTTTGCCTCTTTGGCTTTTGGGGCAAACCAGCAAGACCTTAATGACACGACACTTCAGGGACAGGTTCAAAAAAAACAACGGATAGTTACCCTTCGCAATAACCTTGAGGCTACGACCAAGGCCCTGGCAAAAGAGGGGATACTCTGGCAAAAGTCCTATGATTCTTATATCACCTCCTTGAATGTCTCCAAAGAGCTCAAAGAGGTTCGCAAGCAGATCAAGAAACTCTCTAAAAGAGCCGACTCTTATAAAGAGCGTGATGAGTTAAACGCTCTGGAGACAAGAGAACATATTCTTGCCAATCAGATCGACCTGCTTCAGGGTAAGGAGAATGCACCTTTTACGGAGTTGTTGGTACCTGACGAGCTTCCGGAAGTCCCGGAAGTGAGCAACCCTTTCTCTATTTTTACGGCGCTCTCTTATATCAAGCTCATTGAAGGAAAGCTCAAAGAGTACCTGCAAGAAGAGGGAAGTCTGAACGAGTATATTGTGCTGCTACGTAAAAAATCCCGCATAAGCAGTGAACTGGCTATTTTAAGTGAGCTTGAAAATGATCAGGAAGTGGCACGGGATGATATTCACCGTCTGAGTATTTTTGAAGGCGCTTTGGAGACAGTTACCAAGGCTTCGGTACTGTATGCCCAACGTATCGACGGGGTAGAGACCCAATTGCAAAAAGAGATTAAGGCGCAGATCTGGAAGCTTCTGAACCTGGGTATCATCATCGTTGTACTCTTTGTGCTTTTTGTCCTGGCTAAACTGGTCATCAAGAAATACATTACCGATAATGAACGTATCTATATGGCCCATAAGATGCTCACCTTTGTGAACATCTCTCTGATCGTTATCATCGTGGCTTTTTCCTATATCGACAATGTAAGCTATATCATCACGGTACTCGGTTTTGCCTCAGCAGGTATCGCCATTGCGATGAAGGACTGGTTTATGTCCATGTTAGGATGGTTTGTCCTGCTGGTGAGTGGTTCGATCAGTGTTGGGGATCGTATCCGTGTTATCAAAGACGGCGTGGAATATGTGGGGGATGTACTGGATATCTCCTTGCTCCGTATTACGATCTTTGAAGATATTACATTAACGACCTACATGAGTAACCGCCGTGCCGGACGTATCGTCTTTATTCCAAACAACTATGTCTTTACGACACTGCTGTCAAATTATTCCCATGCGACGCTCAAGACCGTATGGGATGGTATTGATATCACTATCACCTTTGATTCAAACCACCGAAAGGCAAGTCATATCGCTAAAGAGGTGGCCCGTAAATACTCCAAGGGGTATACAGATATTACCCGTACCCAGCTCAATAAACTGCGCAATCGGTATAGTCTTAAAAATACGAATGTTGAGCCGCGTATCTTCTCCTTTGCAGAGGAAAACGGGGTGCGTATCAGTACCTGGTATCTGACTAACGCCTACGCGACCTTGACCCTTCGTTCGACCATCTCGGTTGAGATTATCGAGGCCTATAACAATGCCGATGATATCCAGATCGCTTACCCGACTCAGATGCTTCATCTTAGCCCTATGGAGAAAAAAAGGAAAGAGCTTCCGCCTCTGGATGGCTCCAGTGATATGGGAGTGCAGTGGTAATGGCTAATACTCCTAAAGTGTTTATCAAGACCTTTGGATGTCGTACGAATCTGTTTGATTCCCAGGTCATGCTTTCGCATCTGAAAGATTTTGAGATCACTCAGGATGAGGATGCGGCGGATATCATTATCGTCAACTCCTGTACCGTCACCAATGGTGCAGATTCAGGGGTAAGGGGATATGTTAATGCTGCCAATAAAAAAGGGGCGAAGGTCTATTTGACGGGATGCGGCGCTCACACCAAAGGAGAATCCCTTTTTGAAGCGGATAAGGTCTTTGGCGTCTTTGGACAGTCGGAAAAGGCCAAGATCAATGAGATGCTTAAGAAAGAGACGAAGTTCTATGAGATCGGGGACCTTGAGTTTATTGATGATACGGTGGTCGAAGAGTTTGTCGGTAAATCCCGTGCCTTTATCAAAGTGCAAGAGGGGTGTAACTTCCGTTGTTCTTACTGTATTATTCCCTTTGTTCGAGGGGATGCGAGAAGCCATGATGAAGAGAAGATCCTTGAGCAGATCAGACGGCTTGCAGCCAATGGATTTGGCGAATTTATCCTGACGGGCACCAATGTTGGCTCCTACGGACAGGGTGAGAAGCGTTCGATGGCGGGACTGTTAAAGCGTATGTCCATGATCAAGGGAGTTCGCCGTATCCGTCTTGGAAGTATGGAACCGATCCAGATCACACCGGAGTTCAAGGAACTCTTGGATGAGCCTTGGCTGGAAAGACATCTGCATATCGCTATTCAACACGCCT
The DNA here is from genome assembly GCA_041562075.1 of Sulfurimonadaceae bacterium. GTDB lineage: Bacteria > Campylobacterota > Campylobacteria > Campylobacterales > Sulfurimonadaceae. Next base: position 31,578 of record JBFEYO010000005.1, read on the forward strand.
CGCCTGAGATGCTGCGTATTATGAACCGACGCAACAGAGTGGAAACGGATATCAAACTTCTAAATGAACTTGCAGATAAGGGATATGCTTTGGGCACGGACTTTATCGTCGGACATCCGGGAGAGACAGATGCATTGTGGGCAGAAGCGATGCAAAACCTTAAGCAGATGCCATTGACCCATCTGCATGCCTTTACTTACTCCAAGCGGGACGGGACGCCTTCGGCATCCATGAAAGGTGAAGTGAACGGACTGGTCTCCAAGGCCAGGATGGCAGAACTCACCGCCTTGGTAGATGCCAATAATCTGGCCTTTAGAAAAGCGCATAAGGTGCCTTTGGAAGTATTGGTAGAGAGTGAAAAAGAGGGGATCTATACTGGTTTGGATCAGTTCTTTAACAAGATCGAGATCAGCTGTCCACATGATCTAAGCGGGAACTGGATCACTATCGAGGATTATGAGATCGGGGAGGAAGTGAATTATGCTAGACTCTAAGACAAACCGTTGGGTGCTTTATATCTCTGCCGGCGTACTGCTGGGACTTTTTTTATTTGCATTGATCAGGGACAGCTCGGTGCCGATCACCTTAGACAAGAGTATGGAATTACTGGAAAAGGGTCTGGTTAAACGGGCTGTCCTGGCAGATGAGAAGGTCTATATCATCACAGCAGATGAGACCTATCGAATCCCTACCGTATTGATTGATAAAAGTATGCTGTCTCAGGTGCCTGTGGAAACAGGATCAGGGAACTATGCGGTTCAGATACTGATGGTATTGACCCTGATCATGATCGTTGGGGGTATTACCTACCGTTTTAGTGTGAAAGAACAAGAAGAGAAAAACGGCTCTCAACCGGTAGGCAGTTCGGGAAGTTCGGGTACATTGAGCGAGCCTATCTCCCCGTCACAGTCAGATATCACCTTTAAGGATGTGGGTGGTATCAAGGATGTTAAAGAGGAGCTTGAAGAGATCATTGACTTTCTTAAGACCCCTAAAAAATACCGTAACTTTGGTGCTAAGATGCCTAAGGGTGTTCTTCTGGTGGGCCCTCCGGGCGTGGGTAAGACAATGATCGCCAAGGCCGTGGCCGGGGAAGCAAATGTGCCTTTTTACTATCAGTCGGGGGCTTCTTTTGTGCAGATCTATGTGGGAATGGGTGCCAAACGTGTACGTGAGCTTTTTGTACAGGCTAAGCGTAATGCACCGAGTATTATCTTTATCGACGAGATCGATGCAGTCGGTCGGGCCCGCGGCGGTGCGCGTAATGATGAACGCGAAGCGACACTCAACCAGCTATTGACTGAGATGGATGGTTTTGAGGACTCTTCAGGTGTGGTCGTCATTGCAGCGACCAACAAGATCGAGGTTCTTGACTCCGCGTTATTACGTTCCGGGCGCTTTGATCGACGGGTTTTTGTAGATCTGCCCAATATTCAAGAACGCCAACTGATTCTGGATAAGCATTTTGAGAAGATGATCCATGAGGTGGATACCAAGGAAGTGGCAAAGATGACTGTTGGGTTTAACGGCGCATCATTGGCAACTTTGGTGAATGAAGCGGCTTTGGAAGCCTTGCGCAGGAATCGTCATAACATTTCCATGGAAGAGGTCCTTGCAGTCAAAGACAAGGTGGTCTTTGGTAAACGTAAACTTAAGTCCTATACCACTGAAGAAAAAGAACTTCAGGCACTATATCAGGCGGCTAAGGCACTGAGTGCATATTGGTTTGAAGTGCCTTTTGAGAAGTTTACGATGATTAATGACGGATTACGTCCTTATGATGTGGAACTGGTAACCAAACATAAACTGCTTTCGTATGTGAAAGTAATGCTTTCCGGAATGGCGATCTGTGAGATCCATTATGGAGAACATTCGACCAATGTGGAACAGGACCTTAATGAGGTTAAAAAGATTGTTGACCTTATTTTGGAGAACTACGGAATGGGAGATCAGATCATTCCAAGTTCCAAGGACAATATCCATCTTATCAATCGTCTGTATGCCGAGACTAAAGAGTTTTTGGGTGGCATGCGTGCTCAGATTGAAGCCCTGCAGAAAGAACTTATCAGTAAAGAGCAGATCAATAAGGATCAGATCAAGAAAGTGATGGATGAAGTTTTATAGCGGATTCTCTTTAGCGAATGACCGGGTACTTTTTGAAGACTTTTTGAAAGAATCGGATTACACGATTTCGGGGTTTTCCTACGGGGCGATCAAGGCTTTTAAAGAGGCTTTGGATTCCAAGAGCAGAGTAGACACCCTGCAACTCTTTTCCCCCGCCTTTTTTCAGGATAAGAGTGAAAAATTCAAACGCATGCAAACTATGTTTTTTCTCAAGGATCAGGCTTCCTATCTGGCAAACTTCACAGCCTCCTGTTTTGCTCCTTCATTGAAGGACCCTCGGGTGAATATTCATGCAGGAAGTGCTCAAGAACTTGACGAGTTGCTTGGATTTGTCTGGAAGGCAGATGAACTAAGGTCCCTTCAAGACAGAGGTGTTCAGATAGAGGTCTATCTGGGAGCTGAGGATAAGATCATCAATGCAGAGGCGGCCAAGGCATTTTTCCTGCCCTATGCGACAACCTATATGATCAACCATGCCGGGCATACCCTTCAATCAAAAGAATAACAACAAAGGATAAGTATATGAAAGCAATTAAAATTGGCGTGATTACGGCATCAGATAGAGCAAGTGCCGGCATCTATGAGGATATTTCAGGAGTGGCTATCCAGGACACGATGAAAGAATATCTCACCAGCGACTTTGAGATCGTTTATCGTTGTATCCCAGATGTGCAAGAAGAAATTGAAAAAACGATGATAGAACTGTGTGATGACGAAGAGTGCTGTCTTGTCGTAACAACCGGAGGAACCGGTCCGGCCTTACGTGATGTAACCCCTGAGGCGACAGAGAATGTCTGCCAGAAGATGATGCCCGGTTTTGGTGAGCTGATGCGTCAGGAGTCACTAAAGTTCGTGCCGACAGCTATTCTTTCGCGACAGACAGCCGGTATCAGAGGGAGTTCGCTTATCATCAATCTTCCGGGTAAGCCAAAATCCATTCGAGAATGTCTGGATGCTGTTTTCCCTGCTGTCCCTTACTGTATTGACCTTATTGAAGGGCCTTATTTAGAGTGTAATGAGGATGTGATCAAGCCATTTCGTCCAAAGCAGAAGTAGTAGGCTTAATAGAGATAATAGAATAGAACTGAAGTTTTAACTGCATTCCTTCTTTCTTGTGTTACAATATATACAGAGTCACCTATAGAGATAGACTGATTAGGGTCTGTAGTTTGACTTTAAAGAGATCATCTGAGATGATTAATAAATTATATATAAGGTGGACATTATGGACGCAGCATTAAAAGAAAAACTCACAAAAATTGTTGAGCTTGTAAATAACGCAATGGTTGATGCAGATATTGATATTGAGTATTGTATCCCTGGAGTAGAAGTGACATCTGATGACTGTGATACGAGTGGTGTTCCTTATGTTTTGGTCAAATACTCTGAAGATAAATATATCGAACGTAAAATTCGTCTAACTGAAAAATATTTAAACAACTCGGCGGAAGAGATCGCAAACCTTGTAACATTCTCTATCGAGCAGTTCAAAGAGGAGATTGATTCAGTTCATATGAGCTAATCGACCCTTATTAAATAGCGGTGGGTGTCACCGCTTCTTCACTTCAAAACCTCATTTTATCTTAAGTAATATAAACCTAAAGCAGGCCTAGAGGTCTAGTCTGATGCCAACAGGGCAGTGGTCGGATCCCATGATGTCTTGCATAATAAAAGCATCCTCAAGGCACTCGATAAGATCGTCAGAGATAAAAAAGTAGTCGATTCTCCAGCCCACATTCTTTGCTCGTGCACCGGAGCGGTACGACCACCAGCTGTACTCATCAATAGCATCACCATTGACATATCTAAAGGTGTCGATATAACCATTGTCGATCAGTTTGTCTATCCATTCACGTTCTATAGGCAGGAATCCCGACGTCTTGGAGTTAGCTTTGGGGTTTTTAAGATCAATCTCTTTGTGGGCGGTATTGACATCGCCGCAGATAATAATGGACTTTCCCTCTTCTCGTAAAGCATTGCAGTGCTCTAAAAAGTCATCATAAAACTTCATCTTGACCGCCAGGCGTTCATCATCCTTCTGTCCGTTTGGAAAATAGACATTAAACAAGACAAAGTCTCCAAAGTCCTGCTCGAGGATGCGTCCTTCACGACCCAAATCAATCTCATGGCGGACCTCGGTACTAGCAGGTACCATCGCCGAATAGGTGGCTGTTCCGGAATAGCCCTTTTTGTCTGCGGAATTTACGGCACGATGGCTGTATTCAAGCTCAAACAGATCATCCGGGATCTGATCTTCAAGTGCTTTGATCTCTTGCAGACACAAGATATCGGGTTCGCGTTCATCGATCCATTTTAAGGCATCTTTATTGGCTACGGCGCGGATTCCGTTAACATTCCATGAAATAATCTCTACTGACACTCTCTTGTCCTAACTTTTTTTCGCATTCTAACGAAGGTGATGTGTGGAAGGGCTTAAATCATTCGTGTATAAATGGTGTACAGGGATTACATTAAATATATTTATATCGGATCTCACGATAAAAATTAACATCTATTAAAGATATATTGACTACACTAAACGTTAAGAATTTGAATCTGGCTAAAGGAAAAGGGCATGCACAGAGAACTGACACGTGTTGATGAAGTGGAAACGAAGTTTGGGGTGAAGAAAAGCCGTATTCCCGCCAAGCTTGATTATATGCAAAGTGCGACAGGTCTGATACTGGCACTTTTTATGTGGGGGCATATGATCTTTGTATCCAGTATTCTTCTTGGGGAAGAAGCGATGTATACAGTTACGAAGATGTTTGAAGGAAAATATCTTTTTGGTGAATCTTATCCGCAGATTGTTTCGGTGACGGCAGGTGTCTTGTTTTTGATCTTTATTGCACATGCCCTGATAGCCATTCGAAAATTTCCGGGAAACTTTAAAGAGTATCGTCTCTATCGCGCCCATATGAAACGGATGAAACATGGGGATACCAACCTATGGTTTTATCAGGTTTTTACCGGATTTGTGATGTTTTTTTTAGGCTCCGTGCATCTGTATATCATTATGACCAATCCGGCGGACATCGGTCCTTATGCTTCCAGTGACAGAGTGGTGAGTGAATGGATGGCACCCCTTTATCTCCTGTTGCTTTTGGCGGTTGAATTTCATGGTTCGATCGGTTTGTATAGGCTCTCTATCAAGTGGGGATGGTTTGAAGGGTCCGATCCCAAAAAAAGCCGTAAACGGCTCAAGCTCTATAAATGGTTTATCACCATCTTCTTCTTGACCCTGGGTCTATTGTCTCTGGCTGCCTATATCAAGATAGGTCTGGCGCATAAGGATCATGTGGGTGAACATTATATTCCGGCATCAGCCATTGAAAAGGGAGTGCATTAATGAAAATCACGTATACGGATGTACTTGTCATTGGTGGAGGATTAGCAGGTCTTAGAGCTGCGACGGGTGTAAAACAGAGGGGACATGATTGTATACTGCTCTCTTTAGTGCCACCCAAACGTTCCCACTCGGCAGCGGCTCAAGGAGGCATGCAGGCCAGCCTTGGAAATGCGATCAAAGGAGAAGGGGACAATGAAGATGTTCACTTTGAAGATACGGTCAAGGGAAGTGACTGGGGAGCCGATCAGAAGGTCGTGCGTATGTTTACCAATACCGCTCCCAAAGCTATTCGTCAGTTATCTGCCTGGGGAGTTCCATGGACGCGTGTGCGTGCCGGTGATCATCAGGTGATCATTAATGCGCAGAAGGTGACCATTACTGAAAAAGATGAGGCCCATGGACTGATCACTGCCCGTGATTTTGGAGGCACAAAGAAGTGGCGTACCTGCTATACCTCTGATGGTACTGGGCACTCCATGCTCTTTGCAATGGATAATAAGGCTCACGAAGAGAAGATCGAAGTACGTGAACGCATGGAGGCCATGGCACTGATCCATGAGAATGGACGCTGTTATGGAGCAATTGCCCGTAATCTTATGACCGGTGAACTGGTGGCCTATGTCTCAAAGGCCACCGTTATCGCTACGGGTGGATACGGACGGATCTATTCGGTTTCCACCAATGCCGTCATCTGCCAGGGAATGGGACAGGCCATTGCTCTTGAGACAGGAGTGGCGACCTTAGGAAATATGGAAGCGATACAGTTCCATCCTACAGCCATCGTACCGGTGGGTATCTTGACAACGGAGGGGTGCCGTGGAGATGGTGGACTACTGTTGGATAAGGATGGGTACCGGTTTATGCCTGATTACGAACCGGAGAAAAAAGAGCTTGCAAGCCGGGATGTCGTAAGCCGCCGCATGGTAGAACATATGCGAAAAGGCAAGGGTGTCAAATCCCGTTATGGGGATCACCTCTGGCTGGATATTACGATTCTGGGACGGGAGCATATAGAGAAGAATCTGCGCGAGGTCAAAGAGATCTGTGAAAGTTTTCTGGGGATCGACCCGGCAGTGGATCCCATTCCGGTGCGTCCGACCCAACACTACTCTATGGGAGGCATACGTACGGACTATAGAGGTGAGAGTCAGACCCTTAAGGGGCTTTTTTCCTGTGGAGAAGCTGCCTGTTGGGATATGCATGGGTTTAACCGTCTTGGCGGCAACTCGGTAGCGGAGACAGTGGTCTCAGGTATGTTGGTAGCAGAGTATATCTCCGATTTTTGTGAGAGTGAAGAGAGCAGGATCGATATCTCTACGGATCTTGTCAAAGGCTTTTTGGATGATCAACAGCAAAAGCTTGAGTATCTTCTTGAAGAGAAAGAAAATCCGGAAGATGCCTTTAAGCTGCGCGAGCGCATGGAAGAGATCATGATGGAGAAGGTGGGTATCTTTAGAAACGGAGAAGACCTGCAAGAAGCGGTGGATGAATTGGAACAGCTCTTGATCCGATCGCGCAATATCCTGGTCAAGTGTAAGACCCTGACGGCCAATCCGGAACTGTTTAATGCCTATAGAACCCAACGTATGCTCAAGCTTGCCCTATGTGTGGCAAAAGGTGCTTTAGAGCGAAAAGAGAGCCGTGGAGCTCACTCCCGTGAAGATTATCCGGAACGCAATGATGAGGAGTTTTTAAACCGTACCATTACTGCATGGCCGGATCCTAATCAGACTATGCCTACAGTGACTTATGAGGATATTGATATTTCTGAGATGGAACTTCCTCCGGGATTTAGAGGATACGGACAGGATATGACCCGCCATCATCCGGATTCCAAAAAAAGACAGGAAGAGGTTGATGCACTGCGAAATCAGCTGGAAGCAGAAGGTAAAAACCGTTTTGAAATCCAAGAAGCGTTAATGCCATTTAGAGAGTTGCTGCCTAAGCGTTATCAAGGCAGAAACGAACGTCTATATGAACCAATGACAGGAGGCTCAAATGAACGCTAATCAAGAACAAGGGCGTATCTTAAAACTCTCTATACTACGCTATAACCCCCAGCTTAAATGGGACAGACCGCGTATAGAGACCTTTGAGATCGAAGAGGCTCCCGGGATGACACTTTTTATCGCCCTAAATGAGATCCGTAAACATCAGGATAACTCTTTGAAGTTTGATTTTGTCTGTCGTGCGGGGATCTGCGGTTCATGCTCGATGCTGATCAACGGACGTCCGGGATTGGCATGTCGTGCTCTGACTTCCAAGATGGATGCGGATATCTCTCTAGCCCCCTTGCCGGTCTTCAAGCTGATCGGGGACCTCTCTGTCAATACCGGAGAGTGGATGAGCGGGATGAATGATCGCCTGGAGACCTGGATACATGCGCAGGGAAACCAGGACCCAAATCTGGATAAGATGGAAGAGCCTATGGATCCTGATCTCTCTGAAGAGATCTATGAGCTTGACCGATGTATCGAGTGCGGCTGCTGCGTGGCCGGGTGTGGTACGGTCATCATGCGAGAAAACTTTGTCGGTGCAGTCGGGCTTAACAAGATCGCCCGTTATGCCCTTGACCCCCGTGATAAGAGGGATGACGAGGATTATTATAACCTTATCGGAGATGAAGACGGGGTCTTTGGATGTATGTCCTTGATGGGATGCGAGGACGTCTGTCCCAAAGACCTTCCCCTGCAGTCCAAGATCGCTTACTTACGTCGTAAGATGGTGGCGATGCGGAATAAATAAGGAAGGTGTTGAAGCTTTAATACCGCCTTTTTCCCGCTTAGACGGGAAGCCTTCGTCTGAAACGTCCTCTTTTTTCCCATTTTACAGACTCCATAATCAAAAAGTATTGACTCTTTTTTTAATTTTCAGCTATTTTAAAAATTTATATTATAATGACGCAATTTATAGAAATCAGGGACACATGTATGAAATCAATCAATATCGAACTTTTCAGGTTTAATACCCAAACGGACTATCTTCCATATTATCAAAAGTTTACGCTCCAATATGGTGAGGCAGAGAGTATCAATGACCTTCTGCACAAGGTTCATGAGATAGAGGCTTTTGCCTTTGATGATAATATGAATGTCAAGGTGAACCGCTCTTATGTCAACAGCAGTGTATTGGTGAGTGATATGGTGGCAAAGTACGGCTCAGAGCTTAGAATCGATCCTATTTCTGAGTTTCGAGCTACTCAGGATCTGAAGATCGATCGATCGGATTTTCTAGACAAGCTCTCATTGCTGGATAAGTATATTAATGCTGAACAGAATATCGCTTACCGTAAAAGCACAGAGCTTGCCTATTATGCTTCGAATACCTTAAATTATAACCGTAATTATATTGGTGATCATGTTCTGCTGATAGCTGCGGATCTGATCGAGCAGGACTTTACCCTTAAAAACGAGATACTTGATCTGCTAATAAGCAAGGTTAACGGGATATGGTATCACACCTCTTTAGAGAACAGACTGGGCAGGAGCAATGAGGAGCAGAAGATACAGCGTCTTATTTATCTGGCTAAGGAGTATGTCAAACCGAAGGGAAAACTGGCCAAGAAGATCGCCTCTTTTCTGGACCGCAGTGATAC
>JBFEYO010000006.1:0-35034 GCA_041562075.1 Sulfurimonadaceae bacterium
ATACGTGCCAGAGTCGTCTTTCCGCACCCCGGAGGACCGTAAAAAAAAGCATGGGGCATCTGGGCATTTTGCAATAGTTGTCGCAGGGGTGAATCCTGGGATGCAAGATGAGCCTGTCCCACAAACTCATCAAAACGCTTGGGACGAAGAAGGTAGGTAAAGTCAGCCACACATAGCCCTTGTCAGTTTTAGTGAAATAAAATCCATAAACCCAAATATAGCAGCTTGAATCTCCCCACCGCTATTTTGTGACATGATGCAAACTTAGCCGTTGATCACTTTGATGATGATATCCCGCGCTTCTCTGGGACCATCAAATTCACAGAAGAAGAGCCCCTGCCATTCACCAAAGATCGGGTGACCATCCACTACGGGAATAGTGACCGAAGCTCCGGTTATCGCCGATTTAAGGTGTCCTGCCGCATTACCGCCTTTATGGGAATATTCTTGTCCCGACACATAGATCTTAAGCATCTTTAAAAAATCCCGGCGAAGGTTTTGATCGATATTCTCAAACAAGACGACAGATCCTGTCGTATGGGGAGTGAAGACAACTACGATACCCTCTTTGACACCCGAGGTGATAACCGCCTCCTTCACTTCACCGGTAATATTGATCATCTGTGTTTTGTGTTCAGTTGTTAATGAAATTTTTGTCATTTGCTTCCTTTAGTCCCAAGATTTGTCGTCTTTTAAAATCTGCTGCAAACGGTTTTTCGCTTTGCTGATACGTTTGCGTTTTGCCGTATCGTCTTCCATAGCGACCAGTTTTTCTGCATCCATCAGCTCCTGGCTTTTCTCTTTTTGACGCTTCTCTTCCTTGCGTTTCTCGAAATTTTCCCGCTGACTTTGTGTCTTTGTCTGCTGATCCACATACTCCCGAACAGAAGCATACTCACTTCGACTCAGATAACGGCTTTTACCGTCAGGCAAATTATTCAACTCGATTCCCCCGTATGAAAGGCGTTTCAAGTCAGCTACCTCCGCCCCGAAATGGGCAAAAAAGCGACGTAGTTCACGATTCTTTCCTTCAGTAATACCTACCTTTAGGATAGAGAATTTATCGCTGTTCTTATCGATACGATATCCCGCGAAAGGAGCGAAGGTCATAGAAGTCACCTCCGAATGCGAATGACCTCCGGCCGTCGCATCTTCCAGCTGTAAACCGTGCTTCATCGCCTCTTCCATCGCTTCGGTAACGGCACCCTTGATCTTCACCCTGTAGATACGCTCCAGATCTGAGTTCATCAATACCGTTGCTACCACTGATGAATCCGTCAAGAGAAGTAGCCCCTCCGTAGCAAAATCCAGACGCCCTACCGGGATAAAGTGGCGGAATTTATGATCCAGGGTATCATAGATCGTCTTACGCCCGCGGGGATCTTTTTTGGTGACCAGTTCGCCTTTGCGTTTATTATAGGCGATGACGGTGATGATATCCTTGGGAGAGACTTTCTTCCCATGTACATAGACCTCGACATTACGCTCATCTACCTGTGTCGCAGGGTTGGTCTCCACCTTTCCTGCGATCTTCACCGCCCCGTCCAATACCGCTTTATCCGCCTCTCGACGTGAATAAGTCGAGTAGTGAGCAATGAATTTATTTAATCGCATCATTATTTGATACCTTCCTCAATCAACATGTGAATATGCAGTACACCCTTCACTCGGCCTGCGTCATCGGTTACGACCATCAACTGAATCTTCTTCTCCTCGATCAATACCAAAGCATCTGACGCCAGCATATTGGCATCCTCGATTCGCATCGGATTCATCGTCGCATAGGTAGCGATCGGTTCATCCAACGAGAAATCCTCCTGCATCAAAGCCCTACGAATATCCCCATCCGAGATCAATCCCAATAGCTTCTGCTGTTCATCTACCAGTAAAGCCGTTCCCAAACGCCCTTCGCTGATACTTAATATTGCATCCCTAACGGAAGTTTTGGCATCTACAAAAGGGAGATTGTCCGTGCGCATTAGATCTGCTACCTTGACAAAAAGCTGACGTCCCAAAGAACCGCCGGGGTGAAAGGAAGCAAAATCCTCCTTCTGAAAGTCTCTGGCATGCATCATACAAATCGCCAAAGCATCTCCCAACGCCAGGGTCAGCGTCGTCGAAGAGGTTGGGGCCACCCCCAGAGGACAGGCTTCCTTGGCGATCTCTATGCCAAGAACGATGTCCGCAAAACGCCCAAGCGTCGATTGGGTGTTTCGCGTCATCCCGATCAAGGGAATATCAAAACGCTTGATATGGGGTAATATAGCCGAAAGCTCACCGCTCTCACCGCTGTAAGAGATCGCCAGTACCACATCCTCCGGACCGATCATCCCCAAGTCCCCGTGCAGGGCCTCGGTAGGGTGCAAAAAGAAACTCGGTGTTCCTGTGGAGGCGAAGGTCGCAGCCATCTTGGCACCGATCAATCCGGATTTCCCCACCCCGGTGATAATAAGCTTACCCTTGCAAGCAAGCAGGCACTCTACGGCCTCATTGATCTCTTCGGCAATACGTTCTTTGGTATCCAGCAGAGCATCTGCTTCAATCTGAAGAGTCTCTTTGGCAATGGTAATATAATCATGGCGTCTATTTTTCATAGAGTGATTCTAGCACACAAGGACTGATGTGTGGCTTTTTGTCGCATATTGTTCATTCTACTTTGCCCCAAGTTCAAGTTTAAGAGGGATGTACTCTGCTGTAGCAGCCTGCACACTTGATTCTGGCAAGACTTTGAGCTGTTGGGCTTCTACGCCCTTGGCCTGAAGATGAGAGACAATCTGTTCTGCACGCTCTCTGGCCAGATGGTTCAATGCCCCCGGCGCAAGTTTTTGATCCGCTATAAGCGCCTCTTGCAGTCCTTGAATAATCTCATCCTGCTCTGCCTGCTGCTGCAACTCCTTTGCCTCAACGCTTGTTTTAAGTCCCTTAAGAGCTTCAGCTCCAAAATGCTCCTCATACAAGAGTTCAAAAAGATCCTGCAGCTCATCCCTGCCCATTTTGGTAATGACTGTCTGTTTGTCTTCTACCCGGCTTAGGGTCTCATCCAGCATGGCCTGTTTTTTCAAGGCATACAGATCGCGCTCGTTATCATAGCTTCCCGCCACCTTCAACACTAACAGCTTTTTAGACTTCAGCGCTTCAGAAAGCTTATCCAGTTTCTCTTTTTGCGGAGGCATCAGGGCAATTTTTCCATCCTCAAAGGCGACATTCTCAAGCTCCTCTGCACTCACTCCAAGCATATCCCCCAAGAACCTGAAAGGAGCCGTTGCCACTCCGACGATCAGGTTTTTAAAGGCAGTCCAGACCACCTGTCCAATGGCAAATTCCGGGGCATCCACGTTCCCGCTCACCGGCACATCCAGATCAATCACCCCTTCACTGTCTTTAAGCAGGGCAATGGCAAGGCCCACCGGCGCAGAGATCGCCTCCTCACTCTCGACCTCTTGTCCCAGATTCATCTGCTTTAAAACAATACGGTTACTTCCCTTCAGCTCCGAGGCCATGACCTTATACCCCAGTCCGACATTCATCTTACCCTCTTCCAGTTTATAACCGATGAACTTACCCGTATAAGCAGAGAGATTTGTCATATCGATATTTTCAAACTTCACCCGAATATCCGTTGCTTCCTTCGGCGCAGCAGAGAGCAATGAGCCCTCGATCTTCATCAGGCCGTACTGGTCCACTGTTCCGTCAACGTTCACGCTTGTCTTGATATCTTCCAGGGTACCAAGGGCGATCATCTCTCCGTTCAGCTCGTGTACTTTTGTCGAAAATGGCAGCGGTAGGGATAAGTCAGAAAACTCCCCCGTCCCGTCTTTAAAGTTCACCTTACCGATAAACACGGGAAAAACCTGAGCCTCTGTTGCAACGCCCGTCACTTCCTTCGTCTTCTGCCCTTGCTCCACCATTAGCCCATCCAGATTACTGCTTTGGTTTTGATCGATCTTCATACGGGCATAGGGCTTATAGATATCCACCTCAGCTATTTTCACATGATCGGGGTTCAAACTAAAGTCAATATTATTGATACGAAGTCTTTCAAAACCAAAGAGCTTTTTCCCCTCTTTGCGCTCGGAGATATCCACCTCATCTATATGGGTATTGGCCAGTAGTTTCGTCTGCTTGTCATCATGTTCAAGTCTAAAATCCAGGTGAAGCAGACCGCTATTGATATCCACATTTGCCCGCTTATCCACAAAGGGCTGAAACTTCGCCAATTCCAACCCCTTTAGATCCAGACTCGACTGCAGTTTGAAGGGAGTCTGCCGGATCTTCGAATCCAATTTCAACACCCCTTTTTCATTGATCTTCATACTCAGTTTCGAAGTCGCCCATGAACCTTTTTGTGAATTTAGATCCTTCACACTAAGATTGATCTGATCCAGGTTCACATGTCCGTTGTGCGCGTTAAAACGATCCCTGAAGTCTAGCCGTGTGTCCTTCAAAGCAATCTCTTTCACTTCCCAATTAAGTACTGAAGCTTCTGTACCAGACTCAGGCGTCGGAGCGTTTGTTTCTTCCACGCTGTATTTGGCAAAGTTGATCACACCCCGCTTATCCAACGCTGCTTTGATATCCAGTTTGTTCAGTTCTATACGCTCAAGAGAGATCTTCTGCGCTTCATCTTTGTGATAGCTTCCATTTAGATGAAAGTTTTTCAAACTGACTACCGGCTTATTGACCGAGGCCCCCTCCTTCAGGTACATACCATCTATCCCCAATTGATAATCAGGGACAAGTATCTTACTGCCCTGTACATTAATATCATTGACACCTATCTGCAAAGCCTTCCAACCGGCGACATACGCCTGTGGCGGATAATGATCGCTGAAGCTTACCTCCTCCGTCGTGATCTGTACCTTGGCAAGATCCACCTTCCAGGATGATGGCTCACTCATATTTCCCTCTTTATCCCCTGTTGAACTTGTCTGAGGCAAATAGGTCAAGAGATTGATTTTACCCTTCTCATCCCGCAAGGCGTCCAATCTTACGCCGCGTATAGCAAACTCATTGACCTTAATATGCTCTTTGTGCAAACTGGCACTTCCCTGCAGTACAAATTCCGGCACCTTCAAAAAGCTCTGCTTGCTTGCCTTATCTTGCAGATGAAGCCGATCTATTTTAAGTTCATACTTATTAATATCGACTTCCACAGGCTGTGTGGAAAGGTTCGCACTATACTGCAATGAAGCATCCAATGCCCCATCGGCGACAATAAAGTCCAACTGGTCTTGAAAGTACTTCCACTGGGTGTACAGACGTCCCGAATGGAACTTCAGCTCACCCTCTAAAAGAAGTGGCTCAAGGGAATTAACCGCTCCCCTATAATCGATATATCCCCCATTATCGATCTGCACATACATAGAGAGCTGATTGGAGTGACCCTTGCCCGTGGAAAAGTCCCGCAGAGTAAAATTGATCGGTCGCAGAACCTCCTGAAAAGAGCTCTCCCCCGTATCATCCCGTATACTCATCTCACCATTTTTAATGGCAAACTTCTCAACATGGATATTAGGTAAACTGACGGGCTCGGAAGACTCGCTGTCTTTATTCCCCTGAGACCCCATCAGATCAGAGAAATTAAAACTCCCATCCTTTTTCTTATGTACACGCACAAAAGGTGCGGTCGCCTCAAAAAGTGTCAGCTTCAACTCCCCAAAGAAGTAGTTCAAGGGATCCACATTCACCTCGATCTCCCGTGCCCCGGCAAAGCTGTCCTCACCATTTTTTCCATAGATAACAAAACCATGCAAACTGATTGAAAACGTCAGCGGATTAAGGGAAACCGACTCCAGGGAAATCTTACGCTTGAGGGCATCTTGAGCATTAAGGATGACCTGCTCTTTGATGATATTTGGCAGGATAAAAAAGCCGATGATAGAATAGATAAACAGCAGTGTAAGAAGCGAGATCCCCAGATACCTTAACCAGCGTTTCATATAAGCCCCCTTGGATAATGGGTTATTGTAACGTGTTTTGGCTTGGGGAAATTGAGGAGTTAAAAGAAGCCTCGCTTCTTTTATTCATATTAAGCCGACGTCGGTGCGTATATGCACACAACTAGCCGTATGGCGGTTTTTCTGAAAGAAAAAAGTTTCTTTAGCGACTACGGTTTTACCCCAAGGGCACTTCGTCGCTTTGCTCAGGGCACGTTCAGCATAACGCCCAGCAGTGGGCGTTTACATTGATGTTAAGCCTCCGCTGGTGCCTTTGGCACAACAGCTTCGGTTTCGTTCAGCATAACGCCCAGCAGTGGGCGTTACTTAGGGCCTGGAGGCACTACGTGCTTTTATTTATGTTAAGCCTTCGGCGGTACGCAAGCGCACATCGCCTACGGTTTCGTTCAGCATAACGCCCAGCAGTGGGCGTTATTTATTGCTGAACTCACATAACAAAGACAGTTGGGACGATGAGTGGGTATTTCTTCATCTTGCGGTAGATATGTTTACGTACAACTTGACGTAGATCATTTTCCAGGGCACGTTGATTTTCGATAAGGCCCGGTTTGAGGTTAAGCAAGAAGTGCTCAAGTACGTCTTCCATCTCTTTTGCAAAGGCTTTATCATTTTTATCAGCTACCAGACCAAATGAAGTTACACGTGGTTTAGTGATCAGACCCGAGTCTGTCTCGTTCACCTGTGCAACGATCATCACGATACCTTCATTGGCCAGTTTTTGTCTGTCCATAACGATATCATCAGCGATCTGATGGTTGTTTTGGTTATCGATGTAAGTCTTACCTGAACGGACTTTTTTGACCTTACGCATATATTTCGGACTGACTTCAATCGTCTCACCGTCACCCATGATCAGGATATTGCGCTCAGGTACGCCACACTGCATCCCTGTCTCTCTGTGCTTCATCGTGTGATTGAACTCACCGTGAATAGGCAGGAAGAACTTTGGATTTGTAAGACGTAGCATCAGTTTTTGCTCTTCTTGAGCCGCATGACCGGAGACGTGGATATCTCTAGCCTGCTCGACTCGTGCACCGGCACGTTGCAGGTGGTTTAGCATTCCCGAGATCGAACCTTCGTTACCAGGGATCGCACGGGAAGAGAGTACGATAGTATCAGACGGTTTGATCTTGATATGTCGATGCTCACCGGTTGCCATTCTAAACAGAGCTGAGGACGGCTCACCCTGAGAACCGGTTGTAATGATCATTACCTTGTTATCTTCCAAACGACTGACATCATCCGGATCAACAAAGATCTTCTTATCAAAACGGATATAATCATAGGCAAGTGCCACTTCAAGGTTACGCTCCATTGAACGTCCGATAACACAGATCTTTCTATCATACTTGACTGCATAAGCAATCGCCTGTTGCAAACGGTGGATATTCGAGCTAAACGTCGATAGGATCACACGCCCTTCTGACTTTGCAAACAGTCTGTCCAGTCCAGGAGCGACTGAAAGTTCCGATGGTGTCATCCCCGTATTATATGAATTTGTCGAATCCGAAAGCAGACATAAAACACCCTTCTCACCATAATGAGCAAGACGGTGTAAATCCGCCGGATATCCGTCTACCGGGGTATGGTCGATCTTGAAGTCACCGGTATGGATAACCGTACCCGCTTCCGTCGTGATCGCCAAAGACGAAGAGTCGATGATAGAGTGGGTCATGTGCATCCACTCGATTTCAAAGTCATTTCCGATCTTATAGACCTTACGCTTCTCGATCGGACGGAAAAAAGATTTATATTGCTTAATATGATGCTCATCAAACTTGTTCGCAATCATCGCCAACGGAAAAGCTGTTCCGTAGATAGGATATTGCATCTCTTTGTAAAAATACGGTACGGCACCGATGTGGTCTTCATGGGCGTGGGTAATGATTACTGCAACAACCTTGTCCTTGATCTCACGGATATAGGAGAAATCCGGTACAAGGATATCAACACCATGCATCTCCTCATCCGGGAAAGACATCCCGATATCTACCAGGATCGCCTCATTTTCTGTCTCGATCACGGTCATGTTTCCACCGATCTCGTTCAATCCGCCCAGCGGTGTAATGCGCACTTTGGCCTTGGTGTTCAAATCAAGCTTGTGATGCGGATTCAAACGCTCTTTGTGCACTTCCTGATTACGGATCACACACTCTTTAAGGGATTTCTCCGATGGCACTCCCCCCGGGTTGAATCCACGGCGATAACGGTTATTGCGGCTTCCGCCGCTTTTGTTATTTCCCTGACGGTTTTGGTTATTACCGCGGTTTTGATTGCGGTTTCCACCCTGCTTGCTGCCTTCGGCTTTATTACCGTCGACTTCTTTAGGTATTACATTCCCGTTAACATTCTGTTCTTTGGGTTTACGGTTCCCGTTAGGACGACGGTTTCTATTTCCCGGTCTACGGTTAGCATTATTTTTGTTTTCAGTTTGTGGACGACTTTCTGTCGCGCTTACGTTGTTTTCTTCCATCCAAACTCCTTGGTATTTTCGGAGTGTCAGACTATTATTTAGTCAGACACTTATAGAGTTGGTGATAATTAGCCGTAGTTGTTTGATGTGGTCGAATTGTGGGAGAGAGGCTCATCCCCTCCAGCGCTCGGCTGACTTCTTCCTTGTTATAGACGGCTGAAAGATTTTTGAGCAGTGTCTTGCGTGGTTGAGCAAAAGCCACGCGTAACATATCTTCGAAACCGCTTGTACACAGACCTTCAGAGTTCTCCTCAGGATTATCCATGTGACGATTTTCCCGCTTGACGATCTTCAACACGGCCGAATGAATCTTCGGAGGCGGATTGAAGGCCTCAGGCGGAACTTCTATAACAATACCGGCACTTCCAACTGTCTGGGTTATGACAGCCAAAGCACCAAAGTCTTTATCGCCAGGCTGGGCAGAGAACTTCTGCGCAACCTCACGCTGCACCATAACGAGTAAAGCGTCACAATGTGGGTCGGCCAATGCTTTTAAGATGATATTCGTCGCGATATAGTAGGGCAGATTTGCCACTAGATCGTAATTACTCTCAACTAAATTGACCTTCCAGTGCTCGAGCACATCGCCGCAGCGAAGCTCAAGTCTACCGGTATTCATCTCTTCTTTAAACTCTTCGTTAAGGAGCTTACACAAATCGGTGTCCACTTCAAAAGCAATCACGCTTTTGACGTTTACTAAATGTTTAGTCAAATCACCTAAGCCAGGCCCAATTTCTGCGATCAGATTATCGCTGTTGGGCATCGCTTCGACGATTCGTCTGACAACACTCTCATCAATAAGAAAGTTTTGTCCAAACTTCTTTTTAGCCACTACATCTTTTTTCATCAACTGAAAGGATAGCTAAAAACTGCTTAGTTAACTATTTACTGCAATAAAGTTTATCTTCTTTGGCTTAAAGTTATCTCACATTATTACAAAATTTTATGATTTCTTATCCTCAGGTTTCGCATCAGAAACATTTTCATCCTCTTTCAAGATCAGAGGTACACATTTGGGATGTATTGGGATATAAAAGGTATCTGCGCGAAAATCATCATGCTCTTCATTATAATAGAAAGTGTACAGATGCTTGGCATGATACTTACCGTCTTTTAAAACGTCTTCGATGATAACCTGATCTGTTGAGACCAGATCAAAGGAGAGGTAACGGTCCTTATCTTCGATGACTACCTTGTCCGAATTAGGCATCACCACCCCGCCGGGCAGATAAAATTCCCTGGGATAAGAAGCACATACAAACTTCAGCTGGTTGGAATAGGAACTGATAATGGTACGCAGATTAAAACGCTTGTAAAACTCATAGGGCCAGACCGGCTCATCGATCTGTGCGCCGGGGTGCTTTTGAGAACACCCTGCAAACAGAAACAAACCTAGACCCAGTACCAGAACATTTGTTAAGCGCATCTTCTACTCCGGAATAAACATCAGATAGCGCTTATCCACAAAGGATTCCCCAAATCCCATCACGGAGGCATCGATACGTTGATTCTCTTTACTATAGGAAACACAGACCTCATACATCATCTGCTTATTTCCAAGCGCATTGAGCTCTTGCAAGAAGGTTCCTACCTTCAGAGGGTCTTCTTTCCCCATAAACAGAAAAAGCTTCTGTGCTTCTTCATCAATACTATAACGGCACAGCTCACTCTGCCATACCGGCAAAAACTCTCCACTATTCTCTTCAGACAAGCCCATTGCTCTAAGTGAAAAGCTTGGATCATTGTTGATCGCCGTACGAATATCCTCTATTAAATCTATCACTACTTTCATAAAGGAATTATACCTTTTCCAGTAGAATCTGCAATGTTTGAGTATCTAAAGGTCTTTATCATGTATCCACCCTTCCATCATATCCTGCTTTCCCTTCCCGATGGCGCCTATGATGTTTTGTATGACCAGACCCGTTATCTGCTGCGTAAAACGACCCATCTGGATGAAAAACTGATCAAACTCTATGCCCAAGAACTGGGAGGAAATGATTTCATCTCCTTAAACTACTATCCCAAGATCCGGGAGGGGCTGTTGAAACCCTGCGAAATGCCCAGAGAAAAAGTGATCCGTTTTATAGAGTATCTAGAGATTATTTAAGCTCACTTCCAATAAAATAAACCCCAATTATTTATATCTATTTATTATATATACAGGCCTTTTTTATGACTCGGATTTTTTTATTTCTCGCCCTATCCCTCTCTTTGATGTACGCCAAAGACAACTATCCCAAGATGTTTGCCCAATTAGGCACTCCTTTATACAAGGCGGATGCCGTCTTTGCCAAGTTTACCGACTTTGAAGCCGTACAGGAAAAAGCCCGGCCCTATCACAAGCATGTCACGAAACTGCTGGCCCTGGCGGATAAGATCGAGAAGAGTGTGCGACCCGACAAAAACGACAAAAAAGCCTATATCAACGGTCTTAGAAAACTTCAAAAAGAGCATGATGATGTACTCCGTGCTATTAATGGCTATCTGCTCAAAAGTATTGATGCGGATGATTATCAGGCCTTCACCCATATCATCAATACCGGCGGCGCATCGATCCTGGAAAACCGTGTCATCCTCAAACGTGCCATGGCTTTTTATGTGGCCTATAGAACCCGCGGCAAGATAGAGGTGCTTGACGGCTTTTATGAGACCCTCTCATCGGACGCCGACCTATATGACTATGTCAAAGGTCACATGCCACGCCCTTTCATCGTGAAACAGACCTATAAATTTTCAGGAGAAAGTCATCGACTGCTTCTTTCCAACAATGAACAATACGCCTTTATCGCTGATGGAAGCCACTGCTTTAAAAGCCTGGACATCAAGCGTTTCTCATCCGCCTCGGAAGCGGCCGGTTTTGATTTCAGTACCCAGGAATGCGAACTGGTGGATATCACCCAATCCAAGGATGGGCACTTTCTCTACCTGAGTGATCTTAAAAACGGATACACCATTCTTGATCTTTCCCAGCCAAACGCTCCTTTACAAAAAGATGTGTATGCACAGATCCATGCTTCTGCATCCGTCACCTCGGATGATGGCATTACTGCCTTTGTCGTGCGTAAGAACAAGGGGCTGACCATCATCGATATCTATAATAAAGATGAGTTTCGTCTGTTGGCCAATTACAACCGTAACACCAAGATCAATCGTCTCGCCCTGGATGACAACCGATCCCGCCTTTACCTCGCCCACGATGAAGGCCTGAGCATCCTGGACATCTCTACCCTTGGAAATCCCAGAGAAGTCCTTAATATGCCCCTTGAAAACGGTGCTGATGAGATCTCATTATCCCCCGACAAACAGATCGCCTATGTGGCATCTAAAGGAGCGGGGATTTATGTCATAGACACCTCCAGTGAGAACAATCTCACACTCGTCTCTACCTGTCTGACCCCGCAAGCTGTCTCTTCCATCACCCTCTCTTCAGATGGGGAGCGCTTATATGCCGCAGCAGGTGAAGATGGTGTCTACTACATCAACACCAAGGACAAGCATGATATGAAACATCTTGCTACCTACCGTCATGCGAAAAAAGAGACGCTGGCACGCAGTACTACCTTGAACAAGGCCGAAGACACCCTCTATATCAGTTTTGACAGGGCCGGGATAGGGAAAGTTGCCCTGCAATACTAGCCCTTTTTCTCCTCCTGTGTATCCTTCATCTTTGTAAAACTCTAAAATTACCCATTCACTTATAGACCCCATAAGCCAAAAAGGTTTATAATCGCGTTTAGTATAAAAGGAAAACCATGGACTACTTCGCTAAACGCATTATTCCCTGCCTTGACGTCAAAGACGGACGGGTGGTCAAGGGTGTTAATTTTGTTGGGTTAAAAGATGCCGGTGATCCTGTAGAGGTAGCTAAACGCTATAATGAAGAGGGGGCAGACGAGTTGACCTTTCTTGATATCACCGCCTCTTCAGATAACCGCGAGACCATCGTTGATATTGTGGAAAAGGTCGCCAAAGAGGTCTTTATTCCCCTGACCGTAGGTGGAGGTATCCGCAAACTTGAAGACATCTATAAACTCCTGCATGTCGGTTGTGATAAGGTCAGTCTGAACTCCGCTGCCATCAAACGTCCCGAACTCATCAATGAGGGAGCCAAACGTTTCGGTGCCCAATGTATCGTCGTCGCCATCGATGTCAAAAAGACAGGGGATCAATATAACGTCTATCTGAACGGCGGTCGTGTCGATACCGGTATCAACGCCGTCGAATGGGCAAAGGAAGCGGTTGACAGAGGTGCAGGGGAGATCCTGCTGACCTCTATGGACGCGGACGGGACCAAGGCCGGTTTTGATATTCCCATCACTGAGCAGATCTCCAAACTGGTCAACGTCCCTATTATCGCCAGTGGGGGAGCAGGAAAAATGGAACATATCAAGGAGGCTTTTGAGCATGGAGCAGATGCTGCTCTAGCTGCCTCTATCTTCCACTATAAAGAGATCGACATCATGGATCTCAAACACTATCTACATGATCAAAATATTCCAGTAAGGCTATAAGATGATAATTTGTGCAGGAAATAACGAAACCTTTGATTTTGCCACACCTATGGGAGTAGGGCTGGTGGAGATGGCAATGAACCTGACCCGCTTATGCCTCTTTGATAAACCGGAGTTTTTGCTCTTTGTCGGAACGGCCGGCTCCTACGGACACAAGAATATCTTCGATATCGTCGAGTCCAAGACCGCTTCCAATATTGAACTCTCTTTCTTGGAGAACAAGTCCTATACCCCCCTGGATAACGTCGTCTCTACCAACACTGAAGGTACCAAAGATATCGTAGTCAACTCCTGTAACTACATCTCCACTGACGGGGAACTCGCCAAGAACTACCTGAAGTTTGGCGTCGGTATCGAAAACATGGAATTCTTCTCCGTACTGCGTATCGCCCAGGAGTTCAATATCCCTGCGGGAGGGGTCTTCTGTGTCACCAACTTCACCAACAAAGATGCCCACGAGGACTTTCTTAACAACCACGAAAAAGCAAAACAGCTGCTGACACAACACGTACAAGAACGTGTCAAGGAATTGACTTCTGCCAGCCGCGCACAGGCAGTGTCACGCTAATGGATACACCGAAACCAACAATCCTTGACTTTACCAAGGAGGAGCTTGCCCAAAGGGTCAAACCCGCCTTCCGGGCCAAGCAGATCTACGGCTGGGTCTATCATAATTACGTCAAGAGCTTTGATGAGATGCAAAATATCCCCAAGGCTCTGCGCCAGGAGCTGGACGAGCAATACTCTCTGATGCCCCTTAGCATCGTCAAAAAAGAGCATAGTGATGACGGGACGATCAAATACCTCTTTGCCCTGCCCGATGGAAAGACCATCGAATCCGTACTGCTACTGATGAAACCCCAGGAGCTGGATCATGACGGTGAGATCACTTCTGAGGCCAAGTATACCGTCTGTGTCTCCACCCAGGTAGGGTGCAAGGTAGGATGCACCTTCTGTCTGACCGCCAAGGGCGGATTTACCCGAGACCTTACCCCCGGCGAAATCGTCGCTCAGGTACTTGCCATCAAGATCGACAATCATATCCCTGCAGCCAAGCGGATGAACATCGTCTATATGGGCATGGGTGAACCTCTGGACAACCTGGACAACCTGGCTACGGCGATCAAGATCTTTAAAGAAGAGGACGGTCTCTCCATCGGTGCCAAACGCCAGACCGTCTCCACCTCCGGTCTAAGCACCAAGATCGATAAATTGGGAGAGATGGACCTGGGTGTACATATCGCCATCTCCCTGCATGCCGTGGATGATGAGCTGCGTACGGAACTTATCCCGATGAACAAGGCCCACAATATTAACTCTATTATCGAAGCGGTCAAACGCTTCCCTATCGATACCCGCAAACGGGTCATGTTCGAGTACCTTGTGATCAAAGATAAAAATGATGACCTTGAATCAGCCAAAAAGCTTGTCAAACTCCTTAGCGGTATCAAAGCAAAAGTCAATCTGATCTTCTTCAACCCCTATCCTGGAAGCCCTTATCAGCGTCCGAGTGTTGAATCGATGGTTTCCTTTCAGGAATACCTCATCCAGCATGGTCTGTTATGTACCATTCGCCAATCCAAGGGAATCGATATCTCCGCGGCCTGTGGGCAACTCAAAGAAAAAGATCAAGATGAGTTGAAGGCAATTCAAGACAAAGATCACCTGAATGAAGGGGGAGAATATTAATGACTGGAACCGATCTATTTCAAATTATCTATATCAGTATCGTGGCACTCGTCGGCATCATCGGTATGATCGTCGTCGTCAGAGGTGAAGACAAGGATAAAAAGGACTAGTTTACCTGCGTAAAACTGGTCTGGTTTCTACCGTTTTTCTTCGATTGATACAGAGCCTGATCCGCGCTATTATAGATCGTAAACTTGGAAATCTCAGGAGCACACTGCACCTGGGCAATCCCCACCGAGATCGTCAAATATCCAAAATTCTCATTATAGGCATGCTCGATCTTCAAAAAGCCCAATGCCTTATGTATCTCCGTGCTTAATACCTCTACACGGCCAAGAGGCACGTCATACAACAAGATGGCAAACTCTTCACCCCCCAGACGAAAGAGGTCACCCTCAAGGTCTTCGAGGCTTTCAAGCTGTTCTTTGAGGGTTCGTGCCACCTCTTTAAGCGCTATGTCCCCTTTTTGATGTCCGTAATTGTCGTTATACTTCTTAAAATTATCAATATCGATCATAATAAAGGTCAGCACTTTCTTTTCACGTATAGATCGGGTATACAGACTATCATATACCATATCAAAATGTCGACGGTTATAGGCTTCGGTAAGAGGATCCGTCAAAGCGATCTTCTTGCGCTTGTCTGAAATGCTCTTACGAATAAGATGCGCCTGCACACGTGCAATCAGCTCCTGGCCGTTAAAGGGTTTAGTGATATAATCGATCGCCCCATGCTCAAAGCTGGTCTGCAGGGTCTCTATATCATTATTCGCCGTCACCATGATAATCGGGATATCTTCATAAAGGGGATTGGTAGAGATCTGCTTACAAGCCTCAGCCCCGCTTATTTTGGGAAGGACATAAGAGAGTAGAATAAGGTCTACACTATTATTCTGTAGAACCTCCATAGCCTGATCCAGACATCGTGTGGTAAAGACATTCTCGAAACCTTCTTGTTTCAATACAGCCTTAAGAAGGTTGCTTCCGCTATCGGCACTGTCAACAATCAGAACATTCATGACATGAATCTGTGCAGTGGCCGCCATTGCCTTCCTTATTGCTTGGAAATCAGTACTATTCTAGCACTATATATTATGATTTATTCTGAAAGTGAGAAATTAGCCTTGCTCCACCCTCTAAGAGGGCAGAGAAGAGAAGCTGACTAGTTAACGTCAGGTTTTGGAGTGGATGCCGTAGCATTCGGCAGGATCGGATAAACGATCTGCGGTTTTTTGCCTTCCAAAGCCTGGAAGAAAGTCTCGATCTTTGTCGCTTCATCATCCGTGATCTGGATACCAAGCTGAATACGTCCCATCTCTACAATTGCCTCTTTAAGCGTTGTTACCGCACCATTATGAAAGTAAGGTGCCGTCTGGGTAATATTACGCAGTGTCGGTACTTTGACCATACCGTTAGCATCCCCTTTGAAGTCACCGACGTTAGCATATTTATACTCACCCGTGATTCCAAAGGCATTCATCGCACCACCAAGAGCGACACCGTTATGACAGCTTGCACATCCTTTGTCAATAAAGACTTTCAGGCCTTCCTGTTCTGCAGCACTCATCGCTTTGGTATCACCCTGTAAAAAAGCGTCATACGGTGCAGGCGTTACCAGTGTACGCTCGAACAATCCGATTGTCGCTGTGATAAGCTCATAATCAATCTTTACATTTTTCCCGTATGCTTTTTTAAAGGCATCGACATAACCCGGCATACTGCTTACGGTCTGCACAACATGCTCTTTGGATGCAGCCATCTCAGGTCCTGCTAAAATCGGTCCCTGGGCCTGCTTCTCAAGGTGCGGATCTCTACCATCCCAGAATTGTGCTTCAAAGAAGACCGCATTATAAACTGTCGGAGAGTTCAGATGATGGGGATTAGCCGTCCAACCGTGTCCGATTGCAGCAGCCACACCATCGACTCCACCTGTTGCCAGGTTATGACAGGTATTACATGAGATCAGACCACTCTTGGAAATACGTGGCTCAAAATAGAGCATTTTCCCCAATTCGACCTTAGCATCGGTAATAGGGTTCCCCGGCTTATCTACAAGTTTACGTAGTGCTTTTGCATCCTTAGGAATCGCTTGCAAGCCTGCCTCTTTTGCCTGTTTGACAAGGGGTGACCCCATCATCATACTGACAGCTACTGTACTACTGATAACGACTGCTTTTAACATATGTTTTTTCCTTTTTATTTTTTATTATTCAAACGTGATTGGTATTCCTGAGGATGCTTACACACCGGACAGACCTTCAAAGCTTTTTTACCGCGGTGTACGTGACCGCAAACCTCACAGATCCACTCTTCCTCATCATCCTCACTCTCAAACTCGGCACCTGAATTAAGTCTGTCTAAAAGTTGCTTGTACATATTCTCATGTTCAACTTCTATCTTACCGATTGCCGCAAACAGTTTTGCCGCTTCCGTATGACCCTCTTCTTTGGCAATACGTGAAAATTCCGGGTACATCGTCAAATTCTCATAAGACTCACCATCGATCGCCTCTTGCAGGTTCTCTTTAGTGTCTCCAAAATTATTCTCCGTTCCACTGGACATCCTATTATACAACGCTAATTCCAATTTTGCATGAACTTTTTCGTTATTAGCCGCACGTTGAAAATGTTCAGCGATATCCCTGAACCCTTCTTTTTGTGCCACTTTTGCATAATATTCATAACGATTCCTAGCCTGGGACTCCCCGGCAAAGGCCTTCAGAAGATTCACCATGGTCAAGTTATCGGTGATATTGTCCATCGGTTTTCCACAGCAGTGTAGCTCTCCGCCACCCACCGCCGACACCTCGACCTCATTTCCACAAACTGAACATTTATAGCTCTCATATTGTCTCATGATGATTTCCTTTCAAAGGATAATTTTTTTCCTTTGTAGCATGATAACACTTTCCGCCTTAATGGAAAATAATTATTATTTACTTATTTTATTCCCAAGCAGTTTATTCCTATTCATATGCTATTATTCTTATATGAATTATGAAACACTATTGCGTGAGCATGAATTAAAGGTCACGCCGCAACGATTAGGGATATTGTCCATTATGCATCATGTTGGACATATTAGTGTAGAGGATCTCTTCACACAGATCAAAAAGCAGTTTAGCTCAATCTCACTGGCAACCCTGTATAAAAACATCAATGCCATGCTTGAGAGTGATTTGATCTCTGAAGTGAAAATCCCGCATAAAAAGTCCATCTATGAGATCACCAAGGAAGCGCACATTCATATGGTGTGTTCGCAGTGTAACACCGTCATGGATATGGAAGTCGATATGCAGACATTACTGGCACAGATCAAAGATAGAAGTCACCATACGATAGAGAATTATTCCGTTGTATTTACTGGAGTATGTGAGGCTTGTCAAAAGAGAGTATAGAAAACAGTCAACACACCAGGGAGACTGTTTATGGTGAAATCATACCACAAAAGCTGTGGTTTTTCTTTATAAACTCTACTAGCTCCATATTTTTCAGTTAGATACAAAACTCCTTGTCTCACCGTTAAATTTTCCCCCTTTGACCTGCAAACATTTTTACACTATCCTAGCTCTTTTTTTCCTCTTTAAATAATAATTTTAGAGCTTAATGATTTTTTTTCCGGGTATAAATTATTATATTTCATTGGATATGTGTAATATTCACACGTTGTTCTAAGGTGTGAACAAATCAAATATTTTTTTGATCAAAACTCACTTTTATCGACTTAATTTTTTATAAATGTCTCTTTATTTTTTTCTGAAATTTATAAATTTTTTTTTCTTTTTTTAAAACTCGCATCCCCATATAGTCCCTAAAAATAGGGGTTTGAACCCAAGCTTATTCTCCAATGCTCCCTAAAATAGGAGGTATAAGTTTTACCCCCTCCCTCTACTTATAAACTTATTCACATCGATCTGAAACATTTGGGCAATTTGTTTAAATTTTCATCACCTTGTAATAATCTCGTGTCGAAACTGTATTGGAGTGGTAATGAATAGAATTTACACTTCCTTATCTAAATAATGATTACACCCAAAAGGATAAATGATGGTTCATGTAGAAGGAATGATACGTACAGCCTATCCGGCCGTTTATCATAAGATTCCAAATATTGCACTCCGTCCAAGTATTTCCATTCTAAAAAAGCTCTTCCATGAAAAAGAGATCAATACCTTTTTACAGACACATGCCAGGCTAAATGGCCTGGACTTTGTTGAAGAAGTGTTGGAATATCTTAATATCTCTTACAAGGTCAATGACAAACAACTGGAAAATATTCCCGTCATCGGAAAAGCGATCGTCGTTGCCAACCATCCTCTTGGAGCAGCCGATGCACTGACACTGGTAAAGATGCTTGCTAATGTCCGTCAGGATAAGAATGTAAAAATCGTCGCCAATAAGATGCTGTCACATATCCCGCAACTTGCAGAGCTATTGATCCCTGTAGATAATATTCATGGACGTCTCACCAAAGAGTCTCTTCAGGCAATTGATCAAGCGCTGGAGAATGAAGAGCTCCTGATCTTCTTTCCTGCCGGAGAGGTCTCCCGAGCTTCCCTTAACGGTATCAAAGATAAACATTGGAAAAGTGGATTTGTAAAACTGGCCCAGCGTACATCCACGCCTATATTACCTATTCATATCAATGCCCGTAACTCTTCTCTGTTTTATAGCCTCTCTATGATCTATAAACCACTCTCGGCTCTTCTTCTGGGACATGAGCTCTTTGCCTATCGCTCTTCAAAACCTTTGGAGTTCTCGATAGGAAACATCATACCTCCAAGCTCTTTTTCCAATCAAAACCTAAAACCGAAGCAGTATGCCCGTCTCTTTAGAAAACATCTCTATCGTATTGCCAAGGGTCGCAACACTCTCTTGGCCACAGAACAGTCTATCTCCAGACCGGTAGAGAGACAGACCCTGCGTGCAGAAATTAAAGAGGGAGAATTCCTTGGTTCCACCACCGATGGCAAACAGATCTTTTTGATTGATCCCGAGATCTCCTCCAACGTCCTTAAGGAGATCGGTCGTCTTAGAGAATATACCTTCCGAAAAGTAGGTGAGGGTACGGGGACTCGAAGAGACCTTGATAAGTACGATGAGTATTACCTGCATCTTGTACTGTGGGATGAAGATGAACTGGAGATCTCCGGTGCTTATCGGATCGGTGAATGCGCATGGATACTCTCCTGGCTGGGTAAAGAGGGCCTGTATATGAATGAACTCTGTTCAATGGACAAAAGCCTGGATAATAAACTGGAAAATGCTATAGAGCTGGGACGCAGTTTTGTGCAGCCAAAGTACTGGGGTTCACGCGCTCTTGATTATCTCTGGCAGGGTATAGGTGCCTACCTTTCTCATAATCCGCATATTAAGTATATGTATGGGCCGGTCAGTATCTCCAATAGCTACCCGAAGGTTGCCAAGGACGTTCTGGTCTATTTTTATTCTACCTACTTCAAAGCAGAGCACAAATCCTTTAAGGCGCTCCATCCTTATATCCTCTCACGAAATACCAAATCTGAGCTTGATAAGCTTTTTGAAGGGCAGGAGTACCCTGAGGCCATTCGTACCCTTAAATCATACCTCAAGGGTTTTGAAGTCGCTATTCCAACCCTTTATAAGCAATATGCCGATCTATGTGAAGAGGGTGGCGTACATTTCTATGACTTTGGTGTCGATCCTGACTTCAACAATGCTATTGACGGATATCTGATGGTTGAACTCGATAAGC
This sequence comes from Sulfurimonadaceae bacterium, assembly GCA_041562075.1. Taxonomy (GTDB): domain Bacteria; phylum Campylobacterota; class Campylobacteria; order Campylobacterales; family Sulfurimonadaceae. Next base: position 20,366 of record JBFEYO010000006.1, read on the forward strand.
TTAAGGCAGAGAAGCGGCGCAGATATATCTCACAATCCAGCAGAAATGACTAATACGTCTGCGCACCAATCTCATGGAGTGCCTCTGCCTCAAAGTCAACCCTGGAATTGATACAAAACTCATTTCCATGTGTAAAACACAACTGATTGGCATGCAATAAGAGGCGCTTGGCTCCACTCTTTTCAATCCGCTCTTCAGCAGAGATCTCCTTATCCAAAAAACGGACGACGTCCTTTTCATCCTGTCCATAAATCGGATCACCGACGATCGGATGTTTCACGTGAAACAGATGCACCCGTATCTGATGCTGCCTACCTGTTAGAGGTTCACACTGGACCAAACTCATATCATACTCTGGATAATAACATATGCGTTTGAAATATGTTTGCGAAGGTTTACCATCGGGGTCTACTCTAACAACCATTCTAACAATAGTGCTTTCATCCTCTTTACGCAATAAAGGAGCATCTACGTCTAACTGTTTTGGAAACTCACCATGGACTAACGCCAAATAACTCTTATGCATTTCTCGGCTTTCAAACATCATCTTCAAACTACGCTCTGACTCTTTATGTTTGGCAATCAATAACAAGCCTGAGGTTTCCTGATCAATTCGATGGGTGATATTCGCATCTCTTCCAAAGGCAGCTTTTGCCTCATCAATCATTGAGTATGCTGTATGCCTATTTTGAGGATGGACCATCACTCCGGAAGGTTTGTCATAGACAGCAAAGTCCGGTGTTTGAAAAATCGGATCCAGACCTCGACTCTCCGGCTCAAAACAGATAAAGGAGACTTTACCTTCAAGATAACCGGATGTTCGAGACATCACTTCGCCATTCATGCTAAGACGCCCTTTGGAAACCATTCGCTGAGCCTCTTTTTGCGTGTAGCCCAATTCATGGATAAGAAATAAAACGGCTTTAACTTTCTCTTTTAGTTCATACTCTTTAATAACGAAGGGCATTCTTTTCCTTGGGAATATAATAATGTTATTGTAACTTAGAAGCACTTAGATAGAGGCTTGTATAGAATGGATGAAGAGTAATATATGGGTATGTTTCACGTGAAACATACTTCATATTAATGCTATTTTATCCACTAAAAGCGTGAGCTTACTCACCCTTTCTTAACGTGGCATATCGTGAAACATACCTAAACATCAACACTACCTTATCCGTATGCAGCACAAGATGAGTCTGCACTTTCTTAACATGACATTTTCTCTAACCCAAGCATAAGTGACACTTGAGTACAATCACGCATTATATTTATCCCACCAAAGGATCACACAGATGGTAGAACGTTACGCCAGAGAAGAGATGTCAGAAAAATGGACACAGTATGCACGTTACGCAGCATGGTTAGAAGTTGAAAAAGCAGCGGTTAAGGCCTGGGCAAAACTTGGAAAGATTCCTCAGGAAGATGCAGATAAAATCGTGAAGAATGCCAAATTCTCCGTTGAACGAATCGAGGAGATCGAAGCAATTACGAAACATGACCTGATCGCCTTTAACACATCCGTTTCAGAAAGCCTGGGTGATGAATCCCGCTGGTTTCATTATGGTATGACCAGTTCGGATGCGGTGGATACCGGTGTAGCTTTACAAATGCGTGACTCTTTAACAATCATCATCGATGATGTGAAGATGTTGATGGAATCTATAAAGAAACGTGCGATGGAGCATAAGATGACACTTATGGTCGGACGTTCTCACGGGATCCATGGTGAACCGATCACTTTTGGCTTAACACTGGCGGTATGGTACGATGAAGTTGCCCGTCACCTAAAGAACCTTGAAGAGACTATGGAAGTGATCTCTGTTGGTCAGATCTCAGGCGCGATGGGTAACTTCGCCCATGCACCACTTGAACTGGAAGAGCTGGCAATGGCAGAACTTGGTCTTAAGCCTGAACCATGTTCCAACCAGGTTGTACATAGAGACCGTTATGCACGTTTGGCTACCGCTCTTGGAATGCTCGCTTCTTCTGTAGAGAAGTTTGCTGTACAGGTCCGCCATCTGCAGCGTACGGAAGTGTATGAGGCAGAAGAGTACTTTGCCAAAGGTCAGAAAGGCTCTTCGGCAATGCCGCACAAACGTAATCCTATCCTGACAGAAAATATCACCGGACTTGCACGAACTATCCGTGCTTATGTCACACCTGCTTTAGAAAATGTTGCGCTATGGCATGAGCGTGATATCTCTCACTCCTCTTCTGAACGTTTCTGGCTGCCGGATGCATTCATTACAACAGACTTTATGCTTCACCGTATGAATAACGTCATTGCTAACCTTACCGTTATGCCTGAAAACATGATGAAAAACCTAAACCTAACCGGTGGCTTGGTTTTCTCTCAGCGTGTACTTCTGGAACTTCCACTCCAGGGTGTCAGTCGTGAGGATGCGTATAGAATCGTACAGCGTAACGCGATGAAGGTATGGGAAGAGATCCAGCAGGGTAAACCGACTCTGAATGAAAAAGGTGAGTCTCTCTACCTTGGTCACCTGCTTGCTGACGAAGAGCTTCGTAGTAAACTCTCTGAAGAACAGATCAGAGAGTGTTTTAATTATGACTATTACACTAAAAATGTGGACGCTATCTTCAAACGTGTTTTTAAATAAAACAAAGCTCTAAAACACCCACTCAAACATGGGTGTTTTTCCTCCTAAACAGGCCCTCAAAAACATCCGAATATTTTCATCAATTACAGCTTCATTTCAAAATTATCATGGTATATTCTCTTAACTAATATGAGTCAAAAAGTATAATTACAAGGGGTTATTTTTATGATAACTGTCATTAAAAGAAATGGTCGAAGTGAGCCACTAGACATCACTAAAATCCAAAAATACACATCTGCATCCGTACAGGGCTTATCCGGTGTTAGCCAGAGTGAACTGGAGGTAGATGCACAGATCATGTTCCGTGACGGTATCACCTCAAAAGAGATCCAACAAGCCCTTATCAAAACAGCCGTAGACAAGATCGATATTGATGCACCGAACTGGACCTTCGTTGCCTCCCGTCTTTTCCTTTATAACCTGTATCATTCCGTTAATCACTTTACGGGCTATTGTAAACTGGAAAACTATTTTGAGCGTGGCGAGAAAGAAGGGCGTCTTCTTCTTGGTCTGCGAGATATGTATGACCTGGATGATCTGGATAAGTACATCAAGCCGGAGCGTGACCTGCAGTTTAACTACCTTGGAATCAAAACACTTTATGACCGTTACCTTATCAAAGACAGAGAAGGAAATCCTATTGAACTGCCTCAGCATATGTTCATGGGTATCGCGATGTTCCTTGCACAGCGTGAAGAAAACAAGCAAGAGTGGGCGAAGAAGTTCTATGACATGATCTCGACCTTTGAGGTCATGCTGGCAACACCGACACTTTCTAATGCCCGTACCCCGCGTCACCAGTTATCCTCATGTTATATTGGATCTACCCCGGATAATATCGAAGGGATCTTCGATGCTTACCAAGAGATGGCCATGCTCTCCAAATTCGGTGGGGGTATCGGTTGGGACTGGACTCAGGTCCGCTCTATCGGTTCTTACATCGACGGCCATAAAAACGCAGCCGGCGGTACCGTTCCATTCCTGAAGATTACCAATGACGTTGCGATCGCTGTTGATCAGCTGGGAACACGTAAGGGAGCGATCGCTGTTTACCTGGAGCCATGGCACCTGGATATCAATGACTTCCTGGATCTTAAAAAGAACTCCGGTGAAGAACGTAGACGTGCCCATGATCTCTTCCCGTCACTATGGATCAATGACCTCTTTATGAAGCGTGTACAAGAAGATGCTATCTGGACACTTTTTGACCCATATCAAACCAAAGAACTAACCCTGCTGTATGGCGAAGAGTTTGAGAAACGTTATCTTGAGTTAGAAGCCGATGATGATATCATCAAGGAGCGTATCAAGGCTAAAGACCTATGGAAGAAGATCCTTACCTCCTACTTTGAATCCGGATCTCCATTCCTATGTTTCAAAGACAATGCTAACCGCGCTAACCCGAATGATCACTTCGGTGTTATCAGAAGTTCGAATCTATGTACGGAGATCTTCCAAAATACTAATCCCAATACCTACAAGATCAAACTCAAATTCGAAGAGGGAGATTATATCTCTTATGATGAAGACGAGATTGTACGCGTAGACAGCGGTGTTGAAAAACCGGCCAGTAAGGTTACCGCCCTTGACTCCATCGACGGACGTCAGATCTTTATTGTTGAAAAAGAGAAGATCAACGGAGATACTGCGGTGTGTAACCTTGCCTCGGTTAACCTCTCACGTATCAATACCAAAGAGGATATCGAACGTATCGTTCCGATCGCTATGCGTGCTCTGGATAATGTCATCGATCTGAACTTCTATCCGGTAGAAAAAGTAAAACGTACCAACCTTAAGAGCCGTTCTGTCGGTCTGGGAGTTATGGGTGAGGCGGAGATGCTTGCCACTCACGGTATCTCCTGGGGATCTCAGGAACACTTTGACAAGATCGATGAAGTGATGGAGGCGGTATCCTATAATGCTATCCATGCCTCTTCAGAGATCGCATTGGAGAAGGGTTCTTATCCGGAGTTTGAGGGATCAAAATGGAGCAGAGGTATCATGCCTATGGATCATGCCAATGCCGAAGTGATCAACCTGGTAGACCGTGGAGGCCTCTTCGCTTCAAATTATGATTGGGATGAATTACGTAAAAAAGTGAAACAAGACGGTATGCGTAACGGTTATCTGATGGCAGTTGCTCCAACCTCATCCATCTCTATCCTGACCGGTACCACCCAGGCAATCGAGCCGGTATATAAACGTAAATGGTTTGAAGAGAACCTCTCCGGCCTTATCCCGGTCGTCGTTCCGAAACTCTCTCCGGACACCTGGGCCTATTATACCCCGGCCTATGACCTGGATCAGACCATTCTCGTTAAAGCAGCTGCGATCCGTCAAAAGTGGATCGATCAGGGACAGAGTCTGAATATCTTTATCACTCTTGACAGAGCTTCAGGTAAATACCTGAATGAGATCTATATGCTTGCATGGAAACTGGGTCTTAAATCGACCTATTACCTGCGTAGCCAATCTCCGGAAGCCAGCAATGATGTCGAAGATCGATCAATGGAGTGTGTAGGCTGTCAATAAGATAGCAGCACATCTCTCTTACTCATTCCCTCTCATATATCAAGGATAATGATGAAACCCCTCTCTAAAAATGATTTAAATGCCTTTCTAGAACGTTTTGACAACCTATCAGGGGGTGAGCTGGTCTCACTGGAGGTTCTCTCTCCTACAGCCTTTAAAATAACGCTCACCGTACAAGATAAGAACCGTGCCTTTGATTGGGTGAACCTTGCTCTGGAATGTAGTGGTGTAAATGATGCAAGACTGTTGGAGGACAGCGCCCTGAAGGCAGTCGATATGCAGGAGGGGGGAAATGTGGCTTTTACATCCGAAGGCATAGAACTTGGCCTTGGCTCAGACGAGTACCTTTCCTCACCGCTGCATCTGAGAATGGAGACACTCAAATATGAAGAAGGGGACTTTACTCTTTAGCCGCTTCTTTCTTCATCTCTTTGATCTCTTCTAGAAACTCTTTCACCTTGACATATCCGATAGTCTCCCACAAGGATATATCCTTTTGAGGGTCGATAAACACCGTCAGCGGTGTCACATCCGTTCTGTACTTCTCCGGCATCTCACCTGATTTGTCAAGGATAAGATGGACCATACCCTTTATCTCCTCTTTAACCTCGGGTACGGGAAGGGTATTTTCCATAAAACGCTCACAATAGGGACAGGGGTTTTGGATCTGAACCAGCATGAGTAGCTTGTGCTCTTTTTTAGCCTGTGTAAATGCGCTCTTATAATCATCATGGTAATCCAACATAAAGGCAGCATCTTCGGCTGAAACAGCAAAACAAAGAGAGCTTAACAAGGATAAAAGCAGCACTATTCTTTTCATATAAAAACCTTTATCATGATCGGTGTATACAATATCATTATAATCACAAAAATATATAGCTGTGCTGAGAAGATCATCTTATAAGCAGGAGTTTATAAGGGAAAAAAGAAATACCGACAGAGTGCGCCTAACAGCGCAAGTTTTTACGTTCAGGCTTCGTCGGATGCAAGGGTTTTGAAGGGCGAAGAGAGCCTTCCCTAAGATAGACACGCAACATAGTTTCAGCCTCCAAGGCTGTAATCAGACCCTTTTTCAGGGCATTCTCGACACCGGATTTACTCACTTTCATCTCTTCATTCATGACTATCCTTTTTCATAGTTCTGCATTATTGATCAATTTAATGTGAATAAAGTGGGCTAGAGATCAGCTCTATATTTTTTCAAAATTTTGTCAATAACACCCTTTTGTTTTAGACTAGCGAGGGCAGCATTGATCTTATCTAATGAAACATCCATATCCTTGCGAAAAGCACAATAGAGTACCTGCTTATCGATGACCTGGCTAGAGACAATAATATCATCCGCCACATCCTTTTTCTGAATACAGTGTCCCACCGCTAATTTGGTATCGACTGCCGCATCGATTATTCCAAAGCGAAGCTGGTTGATGTTATTGGCTAATTTTTTATTCTCAATGCGCTCAATTTTTTTCGTTTTGAAATAGTGTGTAAGTGTCGGATAGTGATGGGCCTGCCGCGTTCCTATCTTATGTCCAAACAGCGCATGTAAATTGTTTATTTTATTGGCATCGCTCTTGCGTATGATCAGCACATCTTCTTCCTCATATAAAGGTTCAGACCATAAATGGGCATCCGGGTTCGCCAGTTCAGAGGGATTGACCAAACAAGAGCCGTCAATACTCCCTTGCACCATCTGCTCTTCCTGATTACGTTTGGATACTAAAACATATTTCACTTTGATACCGCTCTGTTTGGAAAGAGCATCCATCAACTCCTTTAAAACACCTCCCTTAAGTTCACGCTTATCTATGAATACATAGGGTTCCGAGGCACTTCGGGAAAAGGATATCGTCAACACTTCCGACAACAGCAGACTGCACAATCCAAGTATTAGAATGACAAGTTTCATGATAACTCCTTAGCATTATAGTTCGGATAAGTAGAGTATTGTAAAGTGATATGCGTTATAAAATGTAGGGGTAAAAAAATCAGTTTACTTTCTTTAACAAACAGCCTTCAGAAACAGTAAAAAGAGTCCTGAAATTCAAATTTCAAACAGGAAATAATCTATTTATTTATGTTATCTACCGTGTTTAGGAATGATTCAAGGCTTTCTTCAGTAAGCTGAGACGAGTCTAATATCCCATCTTTAATTTAAAGAACTAAAAGCTTGCTCCGGCAGCGTTTTCATGGTCACATTGGTGCGTGTCGAAGGAAGTGGAAAACCATTTTCCTGCAGCGTTTTATAGATAAGCTTAAAAAAGGGTGAGCGTACATCCGGACCATAGGTATCCACATAAACGAAAAGCTGACAATTTACCCCATGCTCGTCCATCCCCGTGATGATGATGCTGGGTTCGTACCCGGCCTGTTGCCCCATATAAGGAAGGTCGCTCCGGGACAAGGCTTTTAAGACCTTCTCTTCTACCTCCGAGAACTCTACTCCATAGGCAATGGTAAAAGGCACACTTAAACGGCGTACCGCTTCCTCCAAAGTATAATTGATGAAACTTCGCTGCACCAGTGAAGAGTTGGGTACGACCACATCTATATTTGCCGGTGTCTTAATCGTCACCGAACGCATTCTGATATCAATGATATTTCCCGAAACCCCGTTTTCAATCTCTACAAAGTCGCCGATCTTCACGCTGCGTTCGACCATTAGTATCAGCCCGGAAACAAAGTTACCCACTACCTCTTTCAGACCAAAACCAATTCCCACAGAGAGTGCACCGGCAACTAAAGATATAGAAGAAAGATCAAGGCCGATATTATGCAAGGAGATCGCAAAGGTGATGATAACGATCAGATAATACCCGATATTCCCGGCCACTTTAAAGGATTGTCGTCGGGTCACTCCTACACGCTTTTGAGCGATGTTGATACGGCGTTTATAAAAACGTGCAATCATAAAACCGATAATGATCGTCATCAACATCTTGATAAAATCAAAGATCACAATCGCCCGGTCTTGTTGATAGAACAGCGGGGTATTGACAAGTGAGACCGTCTCCTCGTATACATTATCAAACCAGGCGCTAAAATCATACATCATCGCAGCAACATCACCGATCTCTTCATATTTAAGCCACTCCAGCATCTTCATCTGGGTCTCAAAAGTCTCCTTTGCCTGCGCACTCAGATCCGAGATAAAACTCTGCATAATATCACGCACAAGAATATAGTTTTCAAGGTCCTGATCTCTTAGGTAATGCACCTGCATCAAAATAAGTGTCTTGTTTTTTTCTTCAATCTGTTTGGAGATCTTCTCCTTGACGTCTTCCAAAGCACTCTGTAAAAACTGACTTCTGGAATCCTTCTGCTCTTCTTTCGCCTTATCGATAAGGTCTTGGCCGTTTAACTCTACTTCGGTCTCTTGGGACTGCTGACTCGCAAGAAGTATCGCCTCCTTTTCTAATCGAAGCTCAATGTAAATCTTCTGCTGATACAGCTTCTGCAGGGTCTCATTTTGTTCTATGGTGCGCTTATCCAGGGCTTGAAGGTCAAACTCGACCCTGGAAAAGAGTTGACGAAAACGCATCTTTTCCTTATTTAAATAGTTTCTATATTGCTCTATTCTCTTGCTATTATGGATTTTCTTCCACTTGAAGTAGGCATACTCCAACTGTCCCTGAAGGATCTCACTTCTTTGCGACGGCTCCATCCCATCAAGATTCTCCTTGATCTCCTCAAGTCGCTTACTGATCTGCTTTTCATTCTTATTGCGCTCGATCAATCTTTGTACATAATGGGCGTTGAAAGTAAAATACTGAAGAAACTCTTCCTGAGAGATCTTATCTGCATCTTTGAAATGATATCTCTGGATATCTCCCTGTGGTGCACGCTTTGATAATACCTCGATCTTGGACAAAAAGAGCTTTTGAATATCCAGCTGGTTCTTTTGCTGCTCATCATGGGGTTCGATCTGGTTTAGTTCCTGGCGAATATGATTGATTTCCATACTCACATTATTTTCGGAATAGAGCGCTTTGTTCACCTCCGCAGCATAAAGCATACATACCAGACCTAAGATCCCCAAAATTATCCGCATATCTTTCTCCAATAACCTTTATTCATCTTCATTATACCTCTATATGGATTTTTTTGGGACAAGTTAAAGTAAAATTTTGCTAAAATTTCAAAAATTTAATTGCAGTTTTCTTCCGACAGAAGATCTCTTAACATCTCATGAATCCCATGGGTATGGATATTTTGAAAAGAAAACGCTGGAGCTATTTAATGCAAAAAATCAGAAATATCGCTGTTATCGCCCACGTTGACCACGGTAAGACCACCCTTGTTGACGGTCTTTTGGAGCAGTCAGGAACCTTTGGTGATCGTGAACAACACGAAGAGCGGGCGATGGACTCAAACGCCCTTGAAAAAGAGCGCGGGATTACCATTCTCTCTAAGAATACAGCCATTCGCTACAAAGATCATAAGATCAATATCATCGATACTCCGGGCCACGCCGACTTCGGTGGTGAGGTCGAGCGTGTTCTTAAGATGGTTGATGGGGTACTTGTACTCGTTGATGCCTATGAAGGTGTAATGCCACAGACGAAGTTCGTTGTTAAAAAGATGCTTGGTCTGGGGATCAAACCTATCGTTGTTATCAACAAGATCGATAAACCTTCTGCGGATCCCGATCGTGTAGTCGATGAGATGTTTGACCTATTCGGCGCGATGGATGCAACCGATGAACAACTGGACTTCCCGGTGATCTATGCTGCTGCCCGTGACGGTATCGCCAAACTTGATATGGCCGATGAAGACGGAAACTTCGAATGTGTCTTCGAAACTATCCTGAATGAAGTTCCTGAGCCTACCGGTTCTGCCGATAACGATTTTCAAGCCCAGGTATTTACCCTCGATTACGACAACTATGTCGGTAAGATCGGTATCTCCCGTATTTTCAACGGCCGCATTAAAAAAGGTGACCAGGTAAAACTTGCGAAAGCAGACGGTGAGATGGTCAACGGTAAGGTCACGAAACTGATCGGTTTCCTTGGTCTTAACCGTATGGAGATTGAAGAAGCTGAGGCCGGTGATATCGTTGCTATCGCCGGTATGGAAACTGTTGACGTGGGAGATACGATCTGTGATCCGGTAAACCCTGTTGCCCTTGACCCTATGCACGTTGAAGAGCCGACACTGACCGTTACTTTCTCGGTTAATGATTCACCACTTGCAGGCCAAGAGGGTAAACACGTCACATCCAATAAAATCCAGGATCGTCTTGAAGCAGAGATGACCACTAACGTCGCAATGAGATTTGAAAGAATTGGCGAAGGTAAATTCCTTGTATCCGGTCGTGGGGAGCTTCAGATCACCGTTCTTGCCGAAAACATGAGACGTGAAGGTTTTGAGTTCGGTATTTCTCGTCCGGAAGTTATCGTTAAAGAGATCGAAGGAGTCAAATGTGAACCTTTCGAGCATCTTGTAATCGATGTGCCTGAAGACCTGGGAGGTACAGTCATCGAGCGCCTTGGTAAACGTAAGGCGGAGATGAAATCAATGCTTCCGATGGGTGAAGGTTATCAACGTATCGAGTTCGAGATCCCTGCCCGTGGTCTTATCGGTTTTAGAGGACAGTTCCTGACGGATACTAAAGGGGAGGGGGTTATGAACCACTCCTTCATCGAATTCCGCCCATATTCAGGAGAGGTCGAGTCCCGTCCATACGGTGCACTTATCTCTACTGAGAAGGGTGAGGCAATGGCTTACTCAATCTTCAACCTGCAAGACCGTGGCGGTATGTTTATCAAACCTCAGGACAAAGTCTATGAAGGTATGATCATTGGAGAACACTCTCGCTCAAACGACCTTTCGGTTAACCCGATCAAGGGTAAAGCACAGTCGAACGTACGTTCATCAGGTGCCGATGAAGCGATCAAGCTTGTTCCGCCAAGAGATATGAACCTTGAAAAAGCATTGGAATGGATCGAAGATGACGAACTTCTGGAAGTAACACCGGAGAGTGTTCGTATCAGAAAACGACTTTTGACAGAAAATGAGCGTAAACGCGCAGGCCGTAAATAAGCCTACTTATACCCCTTTGCCAGGAGCTCTTTTTGAGAAAGAGCCTGCCTCGGCTCCTCCCCTTCAGATACTTCAATAAAATTAATTATCGTATGCTTATGCGTATGTGCATAAACCGTGAAACTTAAAACCATAATCACAAACAATACATCTTTGATCATCTTATGCCTTTAAAATTTAATAATAATAATTTTAAACATCTTTAGTTAACAAAAAACTAATCATGAAAACGGATCGTATTACGACCGCCGTTTTTGGCCTCATACAGGGACTCATCAGCCTCTTTATAAAGCTTGGTAAAATCATAATCATCAAACTTATGAAGGATCTTCACCCCGATACTGACCGTAAGAATATGTGAAAAGGCGGAATCTTTATGCTCGATCTCAAGGGCATTGACTACCGTATTGATCCCCATGATCTGTTCTTTGAGTTTTTCTCTGTTCTCACCCACACAAATACCTGAGAACTCTTCGCCCCCCAGACGGAAGATATAATCCTCGCTTCGACGCATATGCTCCTGTAAGGCCTTGGCTATGGCACACAAAGCCTCGTCTCCCTTATGATGTCCATATCGATCATTATATTGCTTAAACAAGTCTATATCCAGAATAAAAAGCGCAAAATAGTAGCCATGGCGCTGAGCCGTATGAAACTGTTCTTCAAATACCCGCATAAAATGTCGTCGATTGTACAAACCGGTCAAAGCGTCGGTAATGGAGAGTTTTTTCAACTCACGCATCGTTTCCTCCTCCTTCATGCGCGTAAGAAAAAGCTGCTCCTCCGCCTTTTCATGGGAATACTCCATAAAATAGACAATATAGGTCAATACGGTCGAAGCCGCCACAAGACGGATAAAGCTGGTCAGGTCCCAAACCCCGTTTTGCCAGCTACCGATACCCGTATAGGCAAGATAAAAGAGACACAGATAATAGATATTGACGAAGAGCAGTCCCTTTTTTCGACCATTGATCAGAATAGAGAACAGAGGAAAAAACAGGGTCCAGATCAGACCGTACTGATTGTTTTGGTTAACATAGGCAAAAGAGAGTAAAAAGATAAAAAGATTGAAGGTCCCCAGATAGACGGCCAATTGAAGTTTTTTATATTTTCTAATATAAATTAAAGCCACACAAGCATTCACACCGGCCAAAGCATCCATTATACTGACTAAGGTATTGGAAAGTACAACATAGTTATACCAGGCGAAAAAAAAGAGGGCTATGGCTGTTGCATACAAAAGTGCATGTAATAAAATAAGGCGTCTATAACTTCCTGTATGTCGTTCATAGACAATGCCTGAGGTAAAAAGTTTTTGAATAAACTCGAATTGTGTCAACATAATAGTCTATTATATAACATGCAGCCCTATTTAGCCTTATTCCCCCTGAAAGCATTAAATCACTTCTGATATATGGGAATTAAAATCACATAATCAAAAAATCATGATAAAAAGGCAACTTATAGATCTATATTAATCTTATTCACGATCGTAAGTATAAGCCAAAGAGGGTAAAAATTCAGCTATGAAACTCAATGAAATCACACTGACAACGCCCTATACGAAGCTGGCACCTATCTTTTATGATAAGAGTGAACCTTCCCCCCTCACCCATCCTCATTTGATCAGCTTTAATGCCCAAGCCGCTGACTTGATAGGACTTGATGCGGACGAGGCAGAGACGGAAGCCTTTGTCAATTTTGTCAACGGCAGTTATCTGCTGAAGGGTTGTGAACCCTTTTCTATGTGTTATGCCGGACATCAATTTGGCTATTTCGTTCCCCGCCTGGGGGATGGGCGTGCCATCAACCTGGGTACGTGTCGGGGCTGGAATCTTCAACTCAAAGGTTCCGGACAGACCCTCTATTCCCGCCAGGGTGACGGACGCGCCGTGCTGCGCTCTTCCATACGTGAATACCTTATGTCTGAAGCAATGTTTGCGCTGGGTGTCCCTACCAGCCGTGCCCTTGCCCTTATCGGCTCCCAGGAGAAGGTAATAAGGACGATTACGGAGAAAGGAGCTATCGTGCTTCGTATGTCTCCCTCCTGGGTGCGATTTGGTACCTTTGAATATTTTTATTATGCCGATATGCATGAAGAGATCGAAACACTGGCGGATTATGTCATTGCCGAGTCATTTCCCCATCTTCAGGGTGAAGAAGATGCCTATTTCAAGATGTATGAAGAGGTAGTACGTGGCACGGCAGAACTGTTGGCTCACTGGCAGGCTGTTGGCTTTAATCATGGGGTGATGAATACGGATAATATGTCCATCGCCTCCATCACCATCGATTATGGTCCTTTTGCCTTTTTGGACAGTTATGACTTTGATTATATCTGTAACCATACCGACCATGAGGGGCGTTACTCTTTTAGAAACCAACCTCCTGTTGCCTACTGGAACCTCTCTATGCTCGGCCGGGCCCTTTCGCCGATTATCAATCTGGAACGCAGTGAAAAAGCCCTGGAAGACTTTGGTCAGATCTTCACCGACAAATATCTGGCACTGATGCGCGAAAAATTAGGCCTAAACACGCAGGAAGAAGATGACCTGGCACTGCTCAAACATCTACTGAAGGTCCTTGGTGACAACCGTGTTGACTACAGCGTCTTCTTCAGGCGTCTGAGTCATTATAACGGGGATAAAACAGACCTGTTAGCCCTGTGTGAATCCAAAGATGATATGCATCTCTGGCTGCAGGCCTATGATGAGCGGCTTGAAAAGGATCCCGACAGTGAACGAACTGTAAAAATGCGCGCCGTTAACCCTAAGTATATCCTCAAAAACCATATACTGCAAGAAGCGATAGAAAAGGCGGAAGAAGGAGATAACAGCCTGGTCAACGACCTGTTGATACTGGCACAAAACCCCTATGATGAACACCCTGAGTTTGAGGAGTATGCCCAACCGACACCCTCCATCTATCAAAATATGAAACTCTCCTGTTCATCCTAGAAGCCTACTGCTGAACCGGGGTATAACCCTGTCGTTTCAATAGGGCAACAATCCCTTCCTCTCCAACCACATGTCCGGCTCCGACTACGACAAAATAATCTTTCTTTGTTTTCAAAAAATCGTTGATCTGTTCGGTCATCTTATAATTTCGCTTGGTGATCAAGGCATCATAAATGGCATCCAAGGCAGGATCGCTCTTCAAAGACATCGTCATGATCCGATCAAAGGCCTTGTCATCACCACGTTTCCACCCTTGAAACATCTCCTCTAGCATCGGTTCCATCTCATGCATCGACTCCAGAGTATACCGCAGCAGCATATCCTGAAACTTTTTGTCATCCTTGCTAAGCAGTGCCATCTGCTCCTGGGCTGTTTCCAGCTCATATAGCTCTTTACCATCTTCCTTGTACCGTTTTAAAAAGTGTTGATCGATACCCAGCTCCGGAGAGTAGCCCAGACGCATCATCTCCATCACGCTCAGCTGCAGCATCACTACCCAGGGACGCATCTGTTC
>JBFEYO010000007.1:0-32854 GCA_041562075.1 Sulfurimonadaceae bacterium
AACAAAGCATTGGCACATAATAATATTGCTACGGTGTATAAGCAGACAAATGATTATGAAGAGGCCATCAAGCATTGTGAATCAGCTATTGAGTGTGAACCCCAGAGGGATGAGTTCTATTTTAATTTGGCAAACGTCTATTATGAAACGGATGATTATATTTCTCTTGAAGATACATACAAAAGAGTCTTGAAACTCAAGGCATTTAAGCCGGAGGTGTATGTGAAGTTGGCAAGGGTGTCGGAGGTATTAGATAAAATAGATAAGGCAGTAGAGTATATGCTGAGGTATCTTGAATATTATCCGGAGAATTATGAAATACAGGCGAAGGTAGCTATATATAATTGGATAAATGGCGAGATAAATGCATGCCAAAAGAGAATTAAGATGATACACCAAAGGGAGTTTGATCTGCATAAAGTAGAAGATAGGTTTGTGGCCGCATATAAATATTTTTTGCAGGCTTTACTTGACTATAAAACATCTGATAATACTATATACGCAGATGATATGTCTCTACCGGTGCTTTATATTATAGGAGATAGTCATTGTCTAAGTTATGCAAATTTAAAGATAGAGTATCGTGGTAAACTTTATAGAACAGAAGCTAAGATTATTATTGGATGCAAGGCCTGGCATTTATCACAAAAAGAGAATAATTATTACAAGGAACAGTTTAGGCACATTATCGCTCATCTTGAGGATAACGCTATAGCGCTTATGATCTTTGGTGAGATAGATTGTAGATTGGATGATGGGATTTTAAAACATTATGCAAAAGAGCCGTCTGATCTTACACAAACTATCCCGAGTTTTGTAAGGGAGTATGTGGGTTTTATCGAAGAACATTGTGCAATAAAGGGTGTCAATACTCTTTTTAGCACCGTCCCCGCACCGATGCTTGTAGAGGGTATGCAACCTGATCAAGTAGCACAGTTAAAGAAGGTGATCGGCATTTTTAACGCTTCCTTGGAGAAGGAGACATCTAAGGATAGACTCTATAACACCTATGCGATTACCGCCAATGATCAAGGAGAAAGCAATCAAGCATATAATATTGACCGTTGGCATCTTCTACCGTCCACGATAAGGCTTCTGTAAAGTTTGGAACACCATTTGCTTTCTATCCTCTAAATATATTGCATGGATGCATATTCCATTTAGAAGGATAGATAATGGGTTTTCGTATAAATACAAATATTGCAGCGCTAAACGCGCATAACAATGGTGTTATCAATAACCGTGAATTGGATAAATCACTTGGTCGTCTAAGTTCGGGTCTACGTATCAATACCGCAGCAGATGACGCTTCAGGTATGTCTATTGCGGATTCACTTCGTTCACAGGCCAACTCACTTGGCCAGGCGATTAATAATGCAAATGATGCTATCGGTATCATCCAAACTGCGGATAAGGCGATGGATGAGCAGATCAAGATTCTTGATACGATCAAAACAAAAGCGATTCAGGCAGCATCAGCAACGCAAAGTGCAGCATCGCGTGCAGCGATTCAATCGGATGTTGACCGTCTGATCGAACAACTTGATAATATTGCAAAAACGACGTCATTTAATGGGCAACAGCTTCTTTCAGGTAACTATACCAACAAAGAGTATCAAGTTGGTGCATTCTCCAATGAGACAATTAAAGCCTCCATTGGTAATACGCAATCACTGGCTATTGGTAATACAGCGACCAAAACAGACATCGCTCAACTGGGTAACACAGCAACAGCGACCTTGACCCAGGCATTAAATGAGGGTGCAACGAGTATTGCCTTAAGTGCAGGGGCATTTCCTGCTCAAGGCCTGGCGGCAGGTGATACGATCCGTATCGACGGTGTAGGCGATTATACGATTACCAATATCGAAGGTAATGTATCTGCGGGTTCAACCTTCTCAAACACGGTCATCACTTTAGATCGTGGACTGGAAAAAACTCTCTCTGTCGGTACCACGGTTACAATCGCCAGTGTACAAACAGTTGCTGAGGATATGAGTACACTAAGTGGTACCGGTGCGGTAGGTACGGCTGCAGGTTTAACAGCAGCTATCGGTATTGATGATATTACAGGGATTGCCGTAGGTGATACGTTTGCATATACCAACTCTGTAGGACAAACAGACACATTAACGGTTGCAACGATTGATGGTTCATCTGCCGGATTGACTTCAGGAACAATCATCTTCTCAATTGCGGGTGCCCTGGGTACAACAAGTGTTATTTCTGATGCAATTGCCGGGGGTGGAGGATTGAGAATCAGTGATCGTGCCGGTATGGGTACGGACTTCTCTTCTGCGGATTATGTTCAATATACCGTTGGAGGATTACAGCTGGAAGGGGTACAGCTTACGGATGTAGATGGAAACGGTACGGCGCAAACAGGACTTGGAAGAGTTGCTGACCTGATTAATGCCACGTTTGATCAAACAGGTATCAAAGCCGTTGCAAATGTTGAATACAACAGTTTGATTCGTGTTCTGGGAGGAAGTGTTTCAGCAGATATCACTATCAATGGCGAGACGATTCTAGCGGCTGGTACGACCATTAAAACAGGTGATAGCGATAATACCCTGATTAATGCGATCAATGACAAAACACAGCTTACAGGGGTGTCCGCTACCTTGGAACCGGATGGTACGTTAACCATTACTTCAGATGGTCGTGCTATGAATGTACAGGGTCTGAGCGCGGTTGCGGGTATCAATGACGGTGTTATTGCCGGAGACTTGAATTTGACAAAAAATGGTGGCGGTGAGATTACAATGGTATCGGCACACTTTGCGAATGAAGGTCTGACGGATACTTCGGTTATTGGAACAACATTAACAGAGATTGCGGACAATAATGTCTTAAGTGATGTTCGATACGGGCAGGTCGATGATAATGGGGATGGGCTTATTGATTCTAATGATAAAGTAGGTCTCTTACGAAGTTCCCAAGGGGCAATGAAGGCCATGGATATTGTTGAATCTGCTATTGCCGGACTTGATGCCATCCGTGCCGACCTCGGTTCAGTTCAAAACCAGCTTGTGGTTACGGTGAATAATATCTCTGTTACTGCCGTTAATGTAAGAGCGGCTGAATCGCAAATCCGTGATGTTGACTTTGCCGCAGAATCTGCGAACTTCTCAAAACACAATATTCTGGCACAGTCAGGTTCATATGCAATGTCGCAGGCGAATGCTATCCAGCAAAATGTGCTGTCACTACTTCAGTAGTGGATATATAGTCGCATAGCAATGGAGACATTTCTTTAGAAAAGGTTCTTATTCTTTTACAATAAGTAAAAGATGAGCCTGTTCTTGGAGAACATCCAGTCACTACTTCAGTAAACGCTTTAAAAATACATGTATCAATGTGTTGAAGGCAACTTGAGACTTCTCCACGAGGTAAAACACCAACAAAGCTGATTCGTACTTCACATTTTTTAAGTATATAATCGCTTATATTTAAATGATTTGAGGCTAATATGGAAAATATATATCAGAGCAACCTAGAGGCTTTATCCAAGTGGAATCCTGCCTTACATGAGCAGTTACAGGGGATAGAAGAGAACCGTAATTTTGAAGTATTTGAATCCGGCAATGGAAGCTATGATATTTTGGATCTAAAGCGGGAATGCTGGGTTCATAATGAAAAATATAAGCCTTCTGATGATAGGGCGAATGAGATGCTTCAATTTCGTGAGTATCTCTTCCTCTATTTTTTCGGTATTGGAAACGGAAGATTAATCAAGCAGCTGCTTAGCAATGAAAAGCTCACCTATCTGTTAGTCATTGAGCCGGAGATAGAGATGCTCTATGTCGCGCTTAAT
The DNA here is from genome assembly GCA_041562075.1 of Sulfurimonadaceae bacterium. Taxonomy (GTDB): domain Bacteria; phylum Campylobacterota; class Campylobacteria; order Campylobacterales; family Sulfurimonadaceae. The sequence continues at coordinate 3,818 of JBFEYO010000007.1, forward strand.
CTCGTTGATTTTTCTGATGAGATATTAAGTGGCAGATTGCAGCTTTTTTCCGTACAGACATTCACCTTTTTAAAAGCAGTCGAATTATTTCATACCGAAAACGCGAAGTTTTATCTTCGACAGTTTATCTTGCATGTGCCAAACGAGTATTATACGAAAGAGCGTATTCAGGACTATCAGGAAGTCCATAGCCTATTTATAAAAACCATTGAGTATATGGTGTCTGCCTTTGGAAATGATATTAATGATTCCCTATTGGGGGTTAAACAGCATATCTCAAATCTTCCGGATATGGTTGGCCATGTGAGCTATGCCGATCTATGTAAAAGCAAAAACAGTGATACGGCGATCATTGTCTCCACGGGGCCGAGTCTGTATAAGCAGTTGGATCTGTTAAAAGAGTATCAGGATCACGTGACCATCATTTCGGTGGATGCCTCTTTCCCCATATTGATTGAACACGGTATCAAGGCGGACTTGGTGTGTTCGATGGAGCGGGATGAGGTGACATCGCGTTTTTTTAAAGAGACCGAAAAAGCAGATCACGAAGACGTTGTGTTTGTGTGTGCTTCTTTGCAGCATAAAAATGTTATTCATAATATCAAAGCGGGTAAAACAGTCATTGCCATGCGCCCCTTTGCTTATAACATGTATTTCGATTTACATGATTTTGGATACCTCTGTTATGGTATGAGTGCGGCTAATATGGCACATGAGTTAGCCTCTGACATGGGATTTAAGCAGGCTATATTTATTGGGCAGGATCTTGCCTACGGGAAGGATGGAAATAGTCATAGTATCGGACATATTTTTGGCGAAGACCAGATTAAAGACGGGGTCAATAAAGCGAACAATAATGAGACCTACAAAATGATACAGGTTCCGGCTTACGGGAAAGAAGGCTATGTGAATACTATGATCTTCTGGAAGATTTTCATGCAGTTTATCGAGCAGCATATTGAACGTACTGCCAATGTCATGAAGTCTATTAACTCAACAGAGGGTGGAGCACACATTATCGGCAGTATAGAACTGCCTTTTAAAGAAGCATTAAAAACCTATGCATTAAAAGAGAAAAAACAGAAGATCTTGGTAGACAATCAAACCCCGGCCCAGCAAGAAGTCTCAATGCAGATCATACGGGAAAAGATTCAGGCAATCGAGGTTGAGGGACGAGCCTTGCAGCAAAAGCTTGAGCATAGTTTTTTAATTGTTATGGATACCTGTAAGCTATTTGAAAATGTTTCAAAAGAAGAGGCTTTGAATCTTGTGGATGACGAGCAGATCATCGGGCTGCTTGATGAGATCTCATCCATACGAAACGAGATCAAATATAGTGTGATTTATAAAGATTTTATAGAAAGTATTGCTCAATCGATCATGAATGATAGTGAGTTTAAACTGGCTGCGATCAAAGTGCAGTTTGTAGATAACCCCGTAGATAACAAGTTAAAGGCAATCGCCTGGATCCTAGAGCATCGGTATTGGCTCTTTAGTTTAAGTGGCATTATCGAATCCATCTTGAGCGTAGTAAAAGACGAATCAAACGCTTTTATGCAATAGTTATTTGAAATATCGAAAAAAGCGATAACATGAAATGGGAAAAGCTTGAAAACCAATCGGCGTCCCTCCCTTCGGGTAGAGAGTTTTCCAGTATGGTATGTCTCAATAGGAATACCTTGTTGCTTTTTGGTGGTGGACATGGAAGCCTGACCTCCGGGACAAAGGTTTTTTACGGGGACACCTGGGAGTATGATATCCCAACAGCATCGTGGAGCAAGATAGAGACAGCAATTAATCCAGCACACAGAAGGTTGAGTGCCCTGGTGAGCATAGGAGATAATAAAGCCCTGCTGTTTGGCGGACATACGGATGTCGATTCCAAGCAGAAGTTTTATAAGGACACCTGGATATATGACGGGGATAAGCATCTATGGCAGAAGGTTTGTTCAGGGGGACCGCAAGGATGTGACGGGCATCAGATGGCCTATGTCGGAGATGGTAAGGTGGTGCTTTTTGGGGGAATGTCGCAGGCAGAGACCTGGTGTTTTGATCTTAATGAGCTGTGTTGGCAGAGACTGGATCTTCAGGGTCCCTTGCCCCGAGCCAGGCATTACCACGGGATGTGTTCTGCCGGAAATGGGGAACTGCTTCTTTTTGGAGGGGACACCTTGGCAGATACATGGATGTTTAACCTAGATCAGCAAAGATGGACGCTGATTGAGACCCCGGAGAATAGTACACCACCGGCGAGACGGTATCATGATATGGTATTGCTTTCTTCAGGACAGATACTTCTACATGGCGGATTTATGGGGTTTCCAAACTTTTGTGACACCTGGACTTTTGATATGCAGAAGCTATGCTGGTCGGAGGTGATGATGCAGCGTCTACCAACAGCTGCCCATGGATTTACCTTGGTTGCATGTGCTCATGATACAGTCTTTCGTTTTGGTGGCTTTACGGATAGGGACAATATCAATGAATTGTGGATGCTGGAGCTTTAGCTCAAGCGTACGGGAATCTTTGCTTCGTGCATCTTTTGTTTGATATCATTGGGCGTATATTGTAAAAAATGGAAGATAGAAGCGGCGGCTACGGCATCAGCTCCATGTTTGATAGCATCACAACAATCCGAAGGTGACCCGCATCCTCCATTGATTATAATAGGAATACTTAGGATCTGATTCATCTTGGAAATGAGGTCCAGATCATATCCTTCCTGCATGCCTTCGTGATCAATATTGGTGAGAAGGATCTCCCCTGCACCCAGATTTTCACACTCTTTCGCCCAGCTCAGAGGATCTTTGTCCAAGGTCCCCAATGCCTTATTGTATAGTCTGTATTCCCCGTCTGCATGGGTGACGTCGATGGAGACAACAATACATTGGGAGCCAAAGACTTTCGCCGCTTCGGTAATGAAGTCCGGTGATTTGATGGCTTGTGTATTGATGGCAATCTTATCTGCTCCCGCATGTAAGACCTTATGGATATCATCAATACTCCGTATTCCCCCACCGATGCACAAGGGCATAAAACACTCATCTGCCATATCCCGGATAAGTTCCAGGTTGATCTCATCTTCCTCGCTGCTGGCATCAATATCCAGAACGATCAGTTCATCTACATTGCGGGTATTATACACGCGTACCGTACTGATAGGATGACCGATAGTACGAAAACGTTTGAACTGTATACTCTTGACCAGCTGCCAGTCTTTGAGCAGGACACAGGGAATGACACGGTGTTTTAACATGATGATTCTCCAAGAAGAGAAAAGTTCTTGAGTATATCCAGGCCGTGCTTCTGGCTTTTTTCCGGATGAAACTGACATCCGAAGATATTTCCCTGTTCCACCGAAGAGATAAACTCATAGCCGTAATCGCTTACACCTGTAGCAAGCCCTTTATCTTCACTCACCATATGAAAGGAGTGTACGAAGTAAAAATCGCTATTATCAGGGATATCCTTAAATAAGCTTCCCTCTTGGGTATATCTGACATTGTTCCAGCCGACATGGGGAACTTTCAGTTCTTGGGTTTGAAAACCAATAATATCAGCATTAACAAAGCCAAGGCCTCGATGTTGGCCCATCTCTTCACTTGTTTTGGCCAGAAGCTGCATGCCCAGACAGATTCCCAGCAAGGGCTTTTTCTTATGGATGACTTCTTGTGTGAGCGCCTCTTCAAAACCAAGCTTTTTTAGGTTTTGCATACCGTCACCGAAAGCACCGACTCCCGGCAAGAGAATTTTGTCTGCTTGTTGCAGACTCATTGGGTCACTGGAGATGATATGCTCAATCTTGAGTGCTTCAAAAGCCTTGGATACCGATCGAAGGTTTCCCATGCCGTAATCAATTATAACTATCATCAGCGGACCACATACTCCTCTTTGCGTACGAGTGAACCATCCTGGTCTTTGAGGAAATTTCCCGCATCATCCCGTAAAAAGATACGTTTATTTGTATAGGTGTCAAAAAGGGCATCGAGCTCTTCTTGGGTCAGTCCGGTATAGTGTAGAAACTCTGCTACGGCCTCATGGGGATAGCGTCCATCGTATTTATTCACGAGGCGAACAGCCTCCTCTCGGCTGATACGATTGCTTCGTACATCCAGACAGGCGTGGTCAGTGGCCCTTCCAAAGCCGTACTTGAGATATTTCAAATAGTCATGGATAGTCATGGAGTGACAATCAAGGTTCTCAAAGTTGGTATAGGTGCTTTCCATGGTCCTAAGGGCTGTTTTGAAGCCTGCTTTTTTGACAATATCAAGCTGGGCATGAGTATCCCAGGCAAAGTAATATCCCAAAAAGAGTCCGGTGACGCCGACCCGGTGGATCTCTTCGTCAGAGGGGTAGGTGTAAAGATACAGATCTTTTTCTGTGATACCGTCTACCCCCACCATATCCGAGACCCGTTGGCCAAGCAGGCCTCCAAACTCTTCGAGCCATTTTCTGTCCAGATAGGGGCTCTCTTTTGCCGTCGCAGGCCCGCCGTATTCAAACTCGGAGTTTTCTCCCCAGATGATGAGTGGAATATTGAATTTAACGGCGAAATGGACCGGTGTCGTAAAGATCCCGATATGATTGGGCCACTCATTATCCCCGACCTGTCTGATCCCCTCAATAACCATTTTACGATATACCTTCGGGTTTTTCTTCACGAGCATAAGGTCGACGCCGAGGTCACATAGGTTTTGAAGATTCTCTTGTCCGATTTGGGTGGGAATGGTCGGTTCAAAACAGACGCATAGGGGATTGAGGCCGAGTTCCAGGATCTTCATAACCTGATAGGTGGAGTCTTTCCCGCCGCTGACAGGTACGAGGCAGTCATATTGGGTGTCTCGTTTATGTTTCTGGATCAGAGCGTGAAACTCTTTTTGACGCTCCTGCCAGTTAATGACCGGTTTTTTTTCATGGGAACGACAGGCGTCACAGACACCCTCTTCATCGAAGCTAAGATCGGGTTTTGTGCTGGGCATAACACAACGTGAACAGATTTTCATTAGAGTCCTTGTTGTAGATGAGAAAATGTTTCAAAGAACTCATCTTTGAGTATGGAGTATCGATAGGTGTCGTGGTATTTACCATCTTTGTAGACTTCATCCCGCACTCTTCCTTCTTCCTGCATCCCCAGGGATAGGGCAAGTTTTTGCATAGGGAGATTAGAATGCATGGTCCCGCAAAAGATGCGATGAAGGTTCATACTGGCAAATCCATGCTGAAGCATCAGTAAAGAAGCCTCTTTTGCCAAGCCCCTGGAGTGAAACTCTCTTTCTCCTATCATGAGGGAGAATTCAGCACTTCGATGCAGATTGGAGATTGCGCTTAATGCAATATTACCTATATGGGTATCGCTCTGTTTATCAATGATGGCCAGAAAGATCCTGTCGGAGCTTAGGGCCAGGTTTTGAATATACTCCCGAGCCATCTCTCTCGTGTAAGGGGTGACATGATGCTCGCTATAGCGGCAGATATATTCATCATTCAACCACGCAGGATAGTTCCCTTCGGCATCCTGAATACTTAAGGGGCGAAGATAAAGCCTTTCACCGATTAGAAATGGCATGTTCATAGGGATTCCTTAAATTTGATCTTTGTATTTCCATACTTTTTTAAAAGCAGCGACGACATCATCCATGTCCTCTTTGCCCATACCCGGCCGCATAAACTCATGGGTGACGAGTAGTTCATTATGCATTTTTTCGGTGATGGGACAGAGGCCTTGAGGGTATTCTACATCAGATTGGCTGAAGGGGAAACCATCCTTTCCGAAGCCGACACGTTCCTGATACAGAGGTTGTAGATACAGAGGTTTGACATAGCCGTAACTTAGCAGCACTTCCGATTCATCCCGTAAAAGGGTTTTTGGAAGTTCGGCTTTAACCGCATTAATAAAGCTGTTTCGGTGCATACCCGCGATTTTTGCATCAAATTGCAGGGCATGGACGTAGAAGACGTGTTTGCTTTCAGGCCGTACTTTAGTCGCTTTGAGACAGGGAATGTGCGAGAGTTGTTCATTTAGATAGCGGGTGTTTTCCAGACGTGCCTCTAAAAGGGCGGGGAGTTTTTTAAGCTGCTCATGGGCGATGGCTGCTTCGATTTCTGTCATGCGGTAATTAAAACCGATCATATTGACCAGTTCAGAACGCTGTTGTATACCTCGGGCGGCTAGAACGGCTTCGGCATGGTTTCGGATCAGACGCAATCTATCGGCAAGTACATCGTCATTGGTGACAATGACCCCGCCTTCACCGGAGTGGATATGTTTGTGGTAGTTCAAAGAGAAGATGCCCATATCCCCCAGGGTGCCGGCAAAGGCATCCTTATACATCGCCCCTGGGGCCTGAGCGGCATCTTCAATGACAATAAGGTTGTGTTTTTCCGCCAAGGCATTGATGCCTTCTACATCATAAACCTGTCCGAAGATATCCACGACGATGATGGCTTTGGTACGGGGAGTAATCTTGGCCTCGATGGCGTCCACATCCAGGCAGTAATACTCCTCTTCGATATCAGCAAAGACAGGGATGGCTCCATAGACCAAAGCAGCAGTGGCAGAAGCGGACATGGTATAAGCGGAGACGATCACTTCATCCCCGGGTCCGATACCGGCTGCCCCTACGGCCGCATACAGACCCGAAGTAGCAGAGTTGACGGAGATGGCATGTTTGACCTTGAAAAACTTCTCCCATGCCCGCTCCAGAGCCTGTACCTCCGTACCGCCGTAAAAATCATCATGCCAGGTGCCCAGATAGGTAGAGAGTTTGCCCGAACGCAGTACTCTTAGGGTCGCTTCTTCTTCCTCTGTTCCAATAGTGTTATAGGCCGGAAAAGGCTTGCTTCGAAGCTTTTCTCCTCCGTGTATTGCAAGTTTATTCATCTATTTTCCAATCAAGTTGTTGTGTGCCGGCCAAGTTTTCTTTAATATCCAGAAGCTTTTGGCTGAGCTTGAGGTGTGAATTGAAGGTATTAACCTTCTCCTTGAGGGCAAAATTTATGCTGTTATAGAGGTTATACTTCATAGTATCTTCAAACTGTCTGGTCGTCTTAAGATTAAAGTAGTTTTTATATCGTGAGGGTTCAATGGTCTCGATACTGATATGATGCCCTGAATCTTTAAGAAGAATACGTCCCTTGGAAAGAATAAGCTCAAGTTCGAAAAGTGCGAAATTATCCCCCGAGAAGTTTTGAAGAACTCCCTGTATTTGTGAGCAATTGATGAGAAAGTTACCGTACAGATCATCCTCGTGCTTATTCAAAGAGTGGGCGGACAAGGACGTGATCTCTCCACAGAGATGCTCGATCAGTTCAAGCATGTGTGAGCCATTGTGATAGAGCCCTTTGGTAAATTTGCCATTGAAGCTTAGCAACTTTCCAAGATCTTTGGATTCGATAAGCAGACGAAGGTGTTGTATACTCGGATCAAAACGTCGCATAAAGTTCAATAATACTTTTTTTGGATGGATATGCATTAGGATTTTTAACTCATCAAGCTCTTCTTGCGTTTGTACAAAGGGTTTTTCGCAGATGATTGTCCGTATATTGGGATCCTTCAGTGCAAGGGCCATCGCTTCATGGTGAAAAGCAGTAGGAGAGCAGATCGAGATCATATCGATTTTTTCTGCGGCCAGCAGGCTTTTTAGCGTCTCATAATGGTGTATATCCTGTCCCCAGGTCTGGATAAATTTTCGGCGCTGTTCCAGCACAGGATCGCATACGGCGACAAGTTCTGTTTTAGGGTGGGAAACATAGGCGTGCGCGTGGGTAAGGATCTCTTCTTGAGCCGGTGTATCAAGGAAGCCGGCAATATTCCCGCATCCGACTATGGCCGCTTTTAGCACGCTCTAAACTCCTTGATTTTTTCTTTGATTATAGCAAAACTTTGCCCATCATCTTCCAGTTTCAGGGGAAGAGGACGTAGATGTTCTTCTCTTAGTTTATTCAGGTCTCTCAGTTGATGGGAGGGGGGAAGGGGGAGTAAAAACTCCCGGTTTTGTGAAGGCAGAAAAGAGAGTACCGGTTTGTGGGCAAGGGCTGCAGAATAGAGGGCCATCGTGTCAAAACCTATGATGAGCTTTGCCCGCAGCAGGTCTTTTTCCAGGGGGTAGAAGGAGGCTGGGTAGATCTGACTTTTTATATGGGGAAATTTTTTTAATATCCCGGTATATTCATGTTTATTCTGAGAGGGATGCAGTCGGATATGCAGGCCCGAACAGTTAAAATCATCAAAATGTTTCAGGATCTCTTCCAGGGCTGAGTATTGATCAAACCCCCAATAATTTGCATCCTTATAAGTTGAGAGGGCAACCTCTTTGGTAGGCTCACTAAGAAAGAGAAGATGTTCTGAGGAGTCGCTCTTTTCCTCTTGCATACGGGCGAGTTGATCCTGGAGGTAATAGTTTTTGATACGTAGCACTTCCGCCAGGGCAAAGCCTTTAGCCAATTCTTCGGCCTTGGTGTCACTGACGATAATAAAATTGGGAAGGTTTTTACGCCAGAGAGGATCGGGGTAGTCAAAACGCTCTTGATAGGAACTCCAGTGATCCAGAAAACCAAAGCTCGGGATACCCAGCAGTTTGGCCTCTTTGACAAAGGGGCGTTCGGGTTTTTGTTGCCAGCCGGTACCGAAAAAAAGTGCATCACATTCATACAGATCCAGGTGATTTTGCGTGCTTAGACCCTCTCTGGTACAGATGCTTTCAAAGGGGGAATTGTGTGGAGCATAGATCCGCCATTTAGCCTCATGTATATGGGCCTTGATATAGGCAGCCAAGATCTCGGAGGAGCCGGCATCATGGGAAACTACACCAATGCTTATTTGATCTGATCCCATGATAAGGGGGTTCCTTTGCTGTATGTGGCGTTAAAGGCCTTTCCAAGGACATTGGGAAGCTCTTTGGGAGGCATTCCAAATCCCGGGCGTACCGAGCGGACATTGTCTGTTGTGAGTAGGTCTCCCTCTTTGACGTCCTGGGAGATAAAAAGAGAGCGGGAGAACTCCCTGGACTTTTTACTTTTTTCGCTTAGCTCATAACTGATCTTTCCCAGCATCTTTTCACTCTGCCGAACGGCTTGTACCATCTGGGAGAACTGCTCTTTATCCAAGGAGAAAGAGGCGTCGGGTCCACCAATGGATCTATCCAGGATAAAATGTTTTTCAATTACCTTTGCTCCCAAGGCAACTGCTGTCACAGGGCCCGTAATGCCCAGAGTATGATCAGAAAAACCGGAAATGACATCAAAACTTTTAGCCAAGTCGGGGATAGTACGGAGGTTGGCCTCCTCAAGGGGAGCGGGATAGGCTGAGGTGCATTTAAGCAGGATGATATCACGGTTATTCATTTTGTAGCAGGCCTTAAGCGCCTCTTGTATGTCCTCTTTTTCGGCGATGCCCGTAGAGATAATTACGGGTTTTCCCTTGCTTGCAACATACTCGATGAGGGGAATGTCCGTGATCTCAAAGGAAGCGATTTTATAAGCAGGTACATTGATCTTTTCTAAAAAGTCTACCGCGCTTTTATCAAAGGGAGAGGAGAAACAGATCAGTCCCAAAGACTCGGCATACTCTTTTAATTTCCCTTGCCACTCCCAGGGCATATAGGCCTGTTCATACAGGGAGTATAGACTCTGCCCGTCCCACAGGGTGTCCTGTTTGATCTGAAAATATTCATTGTCGCAATCAAGGGTGATGGTGTCGGCAGTATACGTCTGCAGTTTGATGGCATCGGCTCCTGCCTCGGCTGCCGATTTGATTGTCTCTTTGGCGATGGCAATATCCCCACCATGGTTTGCAGAGAGCTCAGCGATAATAAAGCAGGGTGCGTCTGCACCAATTGTCTTTTCCCCGATTTGTAGCTGTCTCATCCCTCTTTCCTATAGTGGTAATAAAAGATAGTATCTTCTTCTTTATATCGGCTAAAACCTGCTTTTTCAAAACTTTTGATAGAGGGGATATTCTCCTTTTTGATCTGGGCAATGACCTGTCGGTCGGGATGCAGTTTGGAGATGATCCCCAGTCCCTTGGAGAGGATATCTTGTGCCAAGGAAAAACCGCGGGCGCCGGAGACCAGGCTGATACTGAGAAGGGCTTCATTTTCTCGGCGTAGATCAAAGCGCAGCTGTCCCAGAAAATTTCCCCGACCATCCAGCAGGGTAAATAACAGCTGTTTGGGATCTGCCATGGCTTGTGCAAACCAGGTTTTATGGGTAGCAAGGTCGATAGGGTCGCTGGATAAGGAAGCCGCACGTACTCTGGGATCATTTGCCAAGTCAAAAAGTGCCATCATATCCTCATCCTGGGTTTTTCGGATGGCAAAGGGGATAAAAGGAGGCATTTGGCGTTCATGATCTATAAGCGTTTTGAGCTCAGTAGTATCAAATTGATCTAACAGAGGGTACCCCTTGTGTTTTAAAAAATGATAAAGATCTTCTTGGTTAGAGGCAGTTTTAATGGCGATAAAGGGCAGTTGCATATACAAGGCTTCATGCACAATGAGGCTTGGAGTGATGATGGCCAGATCACATCGATTCATGATCTCGGCCATGTGATCCGTATCGACATGCAGCTGAATATGAGGAATGGAGCGAAGCTCTTGCAGATGGGGATTGATATGCGAGGTGATGACATGAATATGTTCATACTCTGTACATAAAGGGATGATTTTTGGTGTTAGGTTGGCACTGTCTACTCCACCCATAGCAATCATCACCTCATTGCTTTTATGGTTTCTATCCCGTCGGACAATGCTTTTGAACTCTTGACGGATAAGAGGTTCGATGATACTTAAGCGGGTGAAGGGCTCAAGAATGTACCTGGAAGGATCGGCACTGATATTATGGTTGATGATCTCATCGCAATAGTGTTTCTCGTAACTGTCATCGAAGACGCTTAATTGTATCTTCAAGGTCTCTTTGAGTTTTTTTTCATCTGCATAGTTAATACCGTAGTGATCAATAATCAGGTGCTCAACCTTCTCTGTCAGGCATAGCTCAATGAGTTCGTCTACCGAATTGGAACTGAGGTGATGTAGAGGATAGGGAAGGTCTACGGCATTCTCTACACAGGCAAAGGAGATATCCTCCCCATGCAAACGGGTAGCGTAAACAAGATCTCGCTTGATATGTCCTAGCCCGATGGTGGATGAACTATCCGCTCTAAAGAGTGTCTTCATTGGTCTCCAGCGCCTTGTACATCAATTCGGCTCTGTAAAAGTCTTCAGGAGTATCGATATCCTGTACGAGATGCCTGGGGAGAATGATGGCAGTTGAGTGAGGTGCAAAAATAGCTTCACCATCCAGCCACGCCTGACTGGTTCCGAAATAGAACTGTCCAGCGTCATGATAAGCCTCTTCCAGATCTTGGCTTCGGGTGTTAAAGTGTTCAGGCTGGAACATTTCGACCTGCTGCCGGGGATTAAGTTTAATGGCCCGCTGTATGGGAAAGGGGAAACTGGTCGCACTGAAGCTGTAATGGCTATCGGTTTTAATGAGTTGACTATAGGCCTCTTGCAGGTATTGCACCCGGATGAATGGGGCTGTCGCATAGATACAGCAGGCGATCTCTATAGGCGCTTCTTTTTGCAGTTCCTGGATGGCATGGGCAATGACGGGGATAGTCGGTGTAAAATCATCGCTGAGTTCTTTGGGGCGCATAAAGGGGACCTCTGCACCATAAGCTTTGGCAACCTGGGCAATCTCCTCATCATCGGTTGTCACGACTACCCTGTCAAAGAGTTTTGATTGCAGGGCCGCTTCAATGGAGTAGGCGATCATCGGTTTAGAGCAGAAGGGCTTAATGTTCTTGCGCGGTATTCGCTTTGAACCGCCCCGTGCGGGTATAATGGCTACTTTCATCAGAAGGAACATCCTCGTATAGCATAGTTATCCAGTATGTCCAGCAGGGTGTCGGCTACATAAGCAGCATCCTCAAGACGCATCTTCTGATGGCAGGGCAGAGAGAGCTCCGAGCGGTAAAAGTCCTCGGCCACACTCAGGCGTTGTTTGCCGTATTTATCGATATAGAAGCTGTTTTGATGGATAGGCTTATAATGTACCTGAACCCCTATGCCTTTTTCATGCAGGGCGGCAAAGATATCCTCTTTGGGACATTGCAGTTCGGGGATAAGCAAGATAGGGTAAAGGTGTCGTGCCGAGATCTCATCTTGGGGGATAGGGATGCTTGAAAAGAGCTTGTTGCCTTTGAATCGCTCATCATAATAGGCGGCGATCTCATGTCGTTTTTGAATGAAAGTATCGAGTTTTTTGATCTGGGAAAGTCCCAGGGCAGCGGCAAAATCCGTCAGACGGAAATTATGTCCCATCTCGACCATATCCATGTTCCAAAACTTCTTCTTGATGATGCCGTGGGAGCGAAAACGCCGGAGCTTCTGTGCATACGCTTCATTATCGGTTAAGACGGCACCGCCTTCGCCGGTAGTGATGGGTTTGATGGCATGAAAGGAAAAAATCGTCATATCCGAGATAGATCCGATTTTTTTACCCTTGTATTCGGAGCCGAGGGCGTGACAGGCATCCTCGATGAGTAGGAGTTGATGTTTTTGCGCTAGCTCGGAAATGGCATTGAGGTTGACGGCTTTTCCGCCAAAGTCAACGGGTACAATGGCTTTGGTACGTTCTGTAATGAGTTTTTCAATCATACGCTCATCAATATTTCCGTCCAGTTTTACATCACAAAAGACGGGTTTGGCTCCTAGAACAACCGCCATATTGGAGGTAGCGACAAAGGAGATGGGGGTGGTGATGATCTCATCTCCCTTACCGATGCCTGCGGCATCATAGGCTCCCATCAATGCGGAGGTGGCGGAATTAAAGCTCACGGCGTAGCGAGCACCGGTATACTCACACAGGGCTTGTTCAAAGGCTTCAACCTGCTTACCCTGAGTCAGGTGGGAGCTTTTAAGTACATTGACAACGGCCTGGATATCTGACTCATCGATGAGTTGAGTGGAGTAAGGGATCATTTTTCTTCTAATTCGGTTTGTTTAATCTTCTCAAGAAGCTGTGGAGCATCCAGCCAGATGGTATTATCCTTGGAGTTGTAATCAAATCCAAGTTCAACGGCTTTGCCTTTCTCTCCCAGGGCATTGAGCGAGAAGTCTACATTATGCGTAAACTGGATACTTGGCTGAATAACATAATGATCATCAAATTCCAAGGTCAGGTGAGAGTCTCCGGAGGCACACATGGCTTCATGCATCTTCTCTCCCGGACGAAGACCGACTACCTTTTGTTTCATATCCGGGAAGACGGCTTTGGCCATATTTTCCATGGTCATGGAAGGGATCTTGGGAATGAAAATCTCTCCGCCTTGCATACGTTCAAAGTTTTTAAGTACGAAGTCGACACCTTCTTGCAGGGTGATCCAAAAACGTGTCATCTTGGGGTCTGTGATAGGAAGCTCTTTTGCGCCTTCTGATACCAGTTTCTTGAAATAAGGGATAACCGAACCTCTGGAGCAGAGAACGTTGCCATAGCGGACAACGGCAAACTGGATATCCTTATCTCCCTTGATGTTGTTAGCAGCGACAAAGAGTTTGTCCGAGGCAAGTTTGGTCGCACCATAAAGGTTAATGGGGCTGGAAGCCTTGTCGGTTGAGAGGGCAATGACCTTCTTTACCCCGGTTCTTAAGGCGGCATCAATAACGTTTTGTGCTCCGTTGATATTAGTCTTGATACACTCCATTGGATTATACTCAGCGATAGGTACATGCTTTAGCGCAGCTGCATGCACTACATGGGTAACACCGCTCATGGCTTTTTCAAGGCGTTGAAGGTCACGTATATCCCCAATGAAGTAGCGCATACAGGGATCATTATATGTTTGGGCCATCTCGTATTGCTTGAGTTCATCACGGGAATAGATGATGATCTTATTAGGCGTGTATCGTTGCAGGATCGTACGGACATACTGTTTTCCAAAGCTTCCCGTACCGCCGGTAATAAGAATGTTTGCACCATTGAGCATAGCTTATCCTTCATCATTAGTGCCTAAATGAAAGCAAAATACATACCATAATAGCCTATCTGATTAGGCTGGCCTATTTCTTGGCGATCCCGAAGTATTGCGGACGGATGGTGAGTTCAGTGATACTGACGCCATCACGCATTTGAAGAACGGATTCAACGGCATCGGCAATGTCCTCGGGTTTGAGGTGCATTTGCAGGTCATCTTTGGGTTTGAAATGCAGTTCGTCAAAGAAGGGGGTCTGGGTGAGGTCGGGATGAATAGAGACGATATTGACCCCCGCTTTTCGTACCTCTTCGAAGAGCGAGTTTCCGAAGTGGTGAAGCCCCGCTTTGGAGGCAGAATAGGCTGCTGAAAACTTGGAGACTTTCAGGGCTTCGATGGAGGTGATGTTGATTATCGTTCCCTTGTTCTTTTTTAAAGAACGCAGGAGAAGGGAAGAGATGATGACCGGGGCAGTGAGATTGGTATCGATGATCTGTTTTAACATCCCTACGCTTAGCTCTTCATGGGGTTCAAAGCGTCCCAGTCCGGCGGAGTGGATGCATAGATGAAAACTGTTCTTCTTGAGGAGTTCCTTGAGTGTCTTCTCCAGCAGGGGAGTGTCGGTGATATCACAGCTAACAGGGATAAAGTTGGCATGTGCGTTTTGTGTTCTTCGGGAGATGCCGTAGACCTGATAGCCCATAGTGAGCAGTCTTTGAGTGATCGCCTCACCAATGCCTGAGCTGCTTCCTGTGACAAGGGCTTTTTTAATGCTCATCGGATCCTCCTTGAAGTCTCTTGATCTCTGCTCTCAGGGTGTTCAGATGTTCTTGCATCAAAGAGATAATAAGCTGTTTTTTAGGGATAAAGGGTTCGAAGTGATCGGAAACGACCTTGAAAAAGCGAATCTTGTCCGCATGAAAATGTTGACGTATAGGTTCATAAAGACCAAAGGCTTCCATCTCCGCTATATCTTCACTGATGACTTCATCCTGAACACGGGAGCTACTGAGACAGGAGACACAGGGCCATGTAGTACTATGGCATTCCAGTGTATAACTTTTCTCCCCATTACCAAGTTGTGCTATCTGCAGGAGACTTCCCAGTTTAAATTGCGGATGTGCCGCACAGATACCTATGTTGAGGAAAGCATCATCTGTAGAGGGAAAAAAGGTGTCTATCATATATTCAGCAGCCGCTTTTGCCTTTTCCTGTCCCAGACCGGAAATGATCAGGCGTATCTCATCATTGCAAAAGAGTACAAAGGGCTGGACCTGTGTTTTTTCAAGTTTATAACTGTCTATCAGTACCCTAGCCTCACTCTCAAAGGCGCATATTATATAGATCATTGCAGGTAAGCACTCTCTTTGATACCGTAGCGTTGCAGTAGGCGGGTATTGGCTTCGTTGGCTTTGTTTATGTTCATAATGATCTGACTGCCTCCTTGAAGGGTGATCTTAATCGTCTCGTCTTTGCTTTTGCTGATTGCCTCTACAAACTGATGGAAGGAGCGTATCTTGGTGTCATTGACATGGGTGACGATGACATGGGATATCTCATAGCCGGCATTTTCTCTATCCGCCAGCACGGAGTGTAAAAAGACGATCTCCTCCTGATCTGCACTTGGAAAGTTGCCGTTTTTGACAATATCAACGAAGCGGATGGGTGCCTTTTGTACCCAATTCCGTCCCCATTCAAAGAGATAGTTTTTAGTCAATGGCATAAACACGATCCCGCCGAAGATATAGTATTGGGGACGCTTGTCATGTTCAAAGGGGATCAAAGAGACAAGGGGTTTGGATGGAATATCCAGATCTATCTCCTTCCCCTCTCGCAGGATACGAACTTTGAAGGTTTCATGGATATGGTGAGTCCGTATCAGATAGTTCGCAGCAACACGGCCGTTTTCCTTAAGCAGAATAGTCGCATCATCGGAGATGCTCACCCCGTCGATCTGAAGGAGGACATCACCCTTTTTCAGATAACCGTCCGTAGAACTTCCGGGGATGATGTTGGTGATGAGGACACCGCTGCGATCTTGCATCTGATAGTGTGCTCTGAGGGTCTTGTTTTCCATTGTCTGTATATAGAGCCCATCATCAGCAAAGCCGTCATATCGGCCGTCTTTGATGTCATCCAGGAAGTGCTTGATGATAGGGGTTGGAACAAGATAGCCGATATTGTCTGCTGAAGTGAGTGATTGCATGGCAATACCGATAATATCCCCCCTTTGATCAAAGACGGGACCCCCGCTGTTACCGGGGTTGATAGCGGCATCGATCTGTAGGGCAAGGAGGTCGAAGTCACTATGAACATAGACCGTCTGTTCAATACGGGAGATGATCCCCTGGGTGATAGAGATCTCATTCCCGCCTTGTGGATATCCATATACTGCAACCCCGTCTTGACGATGGGGCATCCCCCCTATTTCCAAGGCCTTTGTTCCTTCAAAAAAGCTTTCATCCTCGACTTCCAGCAGTGCCAGGTCTGCTTCGTGGCAGATCCATTTGACATGGGCAATGAACTTCTTGGGTGTGGCGCTCTTTTTTACCTCCAGATATACCCCGTTCGCAACGACATGGGCGGCAGTCAGAATTCGCTTGTTATCGATGATGACACCTGACCCTGTTGAAAATTTCTGAGTGCGCATTTGCCAGGGCTGATAATAATTTGGTTTGACGGAAACGGTGAAAATCTTCACGACGGAAGAGCTCAATTCCCGAATTTTTTGTTCGCCATGAAAAGCGGAAGCGATTAAAAATAGGGGCATAAAGAGGATTAAATAACGCATAAATATCCTTCAAGGAATGAATGGAAGCTATTGTAACGCATCTGTTTACATATTTTTTTTAAGTTTGTATTTTCTAGCTTTGGTTACTATTAAGAAAACGGATATTAAAGGTAGATGCGTAATGGGCCTATTGGAAAGTGAAATTGATCTACTAATCGATGCTAAGCAGTCTGTGCTGGATGGATGGGTCTCCTTTGAAGCCGTATCACAGGTGTTGCAAAAGCAGGGGATAGATGCTAGTGAGTTTCAAAAGAAATATGCTTCGAGTGTTTTTGACTATTATGTGGGGGTAGTGAAAAAAGAGACAGAGATAGGGGACTGCCCCGTCATGGCGGAATTGCTTGATTTTTTAAAAGAGCATGATGTTTCATCTTCTGAACTGTTTATGATCTGTACGCATTTTAGAAGGTCTATGCTGAATGTGATGTTTGATCTTGGAAAGATCAATAAAGAGTTGCATGGGGAGATATCAGATATCTTTGATCAAAATTTTTCAGGGGTATTGGATCAATATTCAGAGCGAATTTTTCAGGCTCAGCGGGAAACGCGGTATCATAAACGCCGTTTTGAGGAATACACAGAGGGTATCGATCAGAGCGCAATGGTCAGTAAAACGGACCTTGAAGGCAGGATCACCTATGTCAATGCGCTCTTTTCAGAGATTAGCGGTTATACCAAAGATGAGTTGGTCGGCATGCCGGCTATGGAGCTGTACGAGAAGAGCGAGACGGGCTCTTTTGAAGAAGAAATCTGGGCTCAATTACATAAGAAAGATATCTTTAACGGAATCATTTCCAGTAAAAAGAAAGATGGAGAGATCTATTATACCGAGACGACGATTGTTCCCCTGTTGGATGAATTCGATGAGGTGGAGGAGTATCTGTGCATACGATATGATGTCAGCGACTTGATTAAGACCCGTGATGCAGCCGTGGAGGCTGAGAAGATGAAGGATCAGTTTTTAGCCAATATGTCCCATGAGGTCCGCACTCCTTTAAATGCGATATTGGGATTTGTCGCAGTTCTTAGGAAACGTATAAGGGATCCTGAAAACTCACGATACTTGGATGTGATCAGCAGCAGTGGAGAGAGCCTTTTGGCCATAATTGGCGATATTCTGGATTTTGCCAAGATCAAAGAGGGTAAATTAAATGTTGATCCACGACCCTTTGACCCTCATAGCGAGTTTGCCAATGCTTTGGAACTCTTCAGTTCCAAGATGGCGGAGAAGAAGATAGAGTATCTGACCTACATCGACCCCTATCTTCCTACCCAGATCACGGCGGACGAGGTGAGGATCAAACAGATATTAAGTAATCTTCTCAGTAATGCACTGAAATTTACGCCGGAGAAGGGGCGTGTGTCCGTAACGATCAAAGTGGTTAAGAACACATTGGCCATCAGTATTAAGGACAGTGGCTGCGGGATGGAAGAGGAAGCACTTGATCGGATATTTTCAGCCTTCGAACAGGCAGAGGGATCGACGACACGAAAGTATGGCGGTACAGGGTTGGGTTTGGCTATCTCCAAAAAATTATGTGAGATGATGGGAGGCAGTATCGAGGTTCAAAGCTGTGTGGACAAGGGAAGTCTTTTTCGTTTAAAAATACCGGTAAAGCATTCCGGACGTTATCCGGTATATAAAGCGGCAAAGGTATATATGGATGAGAGCAAGTACAAACCTATGCTCTTATTGAGGCGTTACCTTGAAGATATGAAGATGCATCTGCAGGCTGATCCATCAAAGGAAAGCATTAATATTTATGCCTACAAAGATAGGAAGAAAGAGAAAGTGAAGCCTTACATTCTAGTCTCCTCTTATGAGGGAGAGGGGATTGAAGTCTTAAAACCGGCCATGAGTGCACAAAAAATCATTCGCTTGATAGAGGGAAATACCTATCATAGTAAGGGGGGAGAAGATAAACCCCGTTTTCAGGGACATGTTCTTATTGCCGAAGACAATAAGGCTAATCAAATGCTGATGCGTTTAATGCTGGATGAATATGGGTTAAGTTACAGGGTATGTGAAAACGGTGAGGAGGCGTATGAAGCATATAAGCAGGAACATTTTGATCTTATACTGATGGATGAACAGATGCCGGTAATGAATGGAATGAAAGCAACGGAACATATTATCGATTATGAACTTCAAGAGAAAAAAGTCCATACTCCGATCATTGCTGTGACGGCAAATGCCTTAAAAGGTGACGAAGAGCGTTTTTTAGAGGCCGGAATGGATGGATATGTCGCAAAACCGGTAGAAAGTGCTAAACTAGAGGAAATATTTCACCATTTTATTTCAAAAGAAGGAGAAGGTATGAGTCAGTCATTGGAGTTACCGTCCTATGCTAATCTTTGTGCGGAAGATATTGCTGCACAGATTGGATTGAATGCCAAACATATTCCAATCTTGGTACAAAGTTTCATGGATGAGAGCGTATCGATATTGGCAGATCTTGGGGCTGCTATAGAAGCAGGGGATTTTGATGCTATCGCAAACCATGCGCATTCTATCAAGGGGTCATCGGGTAACCTGAAGTTTAAAGAGTTGTATGAACTGGCAAAGGAGATGGAGCTTTCAGCCAAGGATTCAAGAGAAGACTATCCTTATAAAGAGGCTTTGGAAAGTATTCAAAAAGCCATTTCGACGATTTCTTTATAGGAAGATCCTATTTAGGCCTATCCCCTTGCTAACTAACAGTTCTTTAAGTTGTGCTCGGTTATACTAACACCCTCAAAAAGCACTGAGGGTATCGGTTTACCTTGAGTGCTTCCCTTTAGACCTGTGCAATAATCTTGTCTGGCACCGTGTCAGGACGGGAACGTAGCAGCACACTGGATTTGGTTATGTGCCGCAGCCATCTGGAGGGGAGTCCTCATTTCTGTTCTTACAAAATGCAATATTCTTCATATCTTTGATACATAATTCAAAACAATCATATACAGTTTTCATATTCTATGATCGGGTTTGTCTTCTTTGAGTTTATAGATGGTCTCATCGGGAGTAATACAATAGAGCTCGTGTACACCCAGATCCCTTTTTTCCTTGATCACCGTTTCCATGCCCAGTGAGAGAGCATGTTTTTTAAGCTTATCCAGCAGCAGAAGATCGGTTGCAGTAATTTCAACGATAAGATCCCCCTTGTACCCGGCATAGGTCCGCACATCATGGATCGGAAAGTCCAGTGCCGCGCGTATCATCTGTTTTCGGATATCACTTAGATCAGATTCGGAAGTGGCTAAAGCAGATACGGTGCGCCCGTTATCCCATCCCGAATTAAGGTGAATGTTCTCTTCTTCCATCTTCTTCTCCTTTGTATATCAATAGTGTAGCACAAAGAAAAGAAAATATTATAAATAGATGACGGGGTGGCTGCTCTTAAGGGTCTTGTCCAGCATAAGAGAGGTAGAGTAGACACCGCTTTCGACACAGTTGTGGGAGATGACGGTAACGGAGTGATTAAGGGAAGCCCCGCCCTTGTTTTTGGAGAGGATATGGGAATAGGTCTTTTCCCCTATAGTGCTGTTACGCTCGTAGGAAGCGGAGGTGGTCAATGCCTGATCCGTGATCTGTACCGTCCGGGCATAGCGGGTAGGCTCTTGAGGGTCTTTGATACCGACGGTAAACGCAGTGCCGTCGGGTTTGACACCGAGGGCATAGATGTCCCCGCCAAAATTGATAAGTGCAGAGTTTATCTTCTGCTTTTTGAGTACCTGAACCGCCCTGTCCACAGCATACTCCTTGACGAAACCTCCCAGGTCGATCTTTGTGAAGTCGTTGTCAAAAAAGAGTCTGTCCTTTTTCAAGGAGAGATGTTCACATCCGACATAAGGCAGTAGCGCTTTTTTCTTCTCTTCCAGTTCTTCTACGCTGGAGGCCTCCGCATAGAGTTCTTTGATCGTGGCGATAGTGATATCAAATATCCCACCGGTGGCATGGTAATATTGAAGGGCTCTTTGAAGCAGGGTCTTCGTCTCGTGGTCGATGATGTCGTCTTTACGTTGATTGAGTCTGGATAATAAAGAGTCCGGAGCGTAATAGTTGTATTTTTTCTCCAGACGTTTGGTCTCCATCAGCACGGCTTGCGCCGCCTTGTCGGAGTGGAGCTTATCGGTATGATAGAGTACAAGTTCGCAAGGCGTGTTCATCGCATTGAACTTGTAGATCGATTTTTTAAAAGCTATAGGTAAATCCTGCTGTAAAATAGGTGGCACTCAGCCCCGTGCTTTGATCATACAGATTGGCACCCAGGTTTACGCTTAGGTCATCAGATACCTTGTAATCTATACCGGTTTTATAGGTGAAGGCTTCAAAACTGCTCAGACGTTCATCACTGGAGGCGTGTTCTTCATTGGTGAAGGAGCCGGTGTTTTGAAAGTCGGCGTAGAAGTCTGCCTCACTTTGGGTATAAGCACGCAGTCCCAGTTTAAAGATCCAGTCGTCTCCCAGTTCGTAATAGAGATTGGTGTCCAGGGTGTGGGAGTCGATCCCCCAGTCATCCATGTAGAAACGGTAATTGGCATGAAGGCTCCAGTTATCACTGAGAGCATTGGCATAATCGAAGGCGACCCCATAGGCTTCACGAGCATCGGGACGCTGTTCAGCTACGACATCGACGAGAGCCGGATCGCCCGCATTGATACGTACTACATTATGATAAGGACTGTTGAGATAGCCGCTTTCCGTGATATAAAACAGGGAGGACTTCAGATAGGAGCTGGCATTGATGTTTTGCAAGAAACTGACCTGGGTATTGATCAGATCAGCGGTCTCTTTCTGGCTGGCACCACTGTTGGCATCGGGCTCACAGGAATAGTTTTCGATACACTCACGGATAAGGATCTCATTGGCTTGATAGGCGAGGCCAAAGGAGATGGCCTGGTTCTTGTCATCTCCCAGCCAATGCATGTACTCAGCTGAGCCCTCATAAGAGTAGAAGTCACTTTCACTGGAGTAGCTTATACCCAGCGTCAGCTCATCACGGTTCTCAAAGCGTGTAGTCAGGAGTATACTTCCCGCGACGCGGTTCTCCTCATAATCTACATTTTCAAAGGAAATGTTGTTCGGGTCCAGACCGATCCCGCGTTTGTATGGTCCTGATGCACCTGAGGCCGTATCAATGGCTGTTGGACTTGCTCCTGAGACTGCATCGGCTACGGCGGAGACATTCAGGGTATAGTCGGTACCGAAGTCTTTGTTGATCGTAATAGAAGGTGCGGATATGGAGGTTCGGTTGTCACTTTCATCATATTGCATGTATTGAACACTGACGTAATCCTCTGCTTGTGCGTTGGCGGAGATGATAAGGCTTGCAGCCAATAATGATAATCTTAATTGCATCCACAGCCTCCACCGGAGATTCCAGCTCCACCTTTGGAAGCTTCTTTGGAATAATAGATATGCTCTTCATATTTTTTGAGTAGAGGTGTCGGGCCTGACTCTTTCATGGTCTTTTTGGCCAGGGCTTCTTTTTCCCAGGGTTTTATCTCTTTGGCACAGCCGCTCATCAGAATGAGGGAGGCAATAAGGCAGCTCAGGCTAAACTTCATTCTTGTACTCCTTTGATATAGTCTAGGATATGGGTGTCTATGTTATCTACGGCACCGGTGGTGATCTTAAGTACCTTGGCATCTTTGATAAAATAGAGGGTCGGCATTCCTTTGGGATTGAAATCAGAGATAATCAGGTTTTGCGGGTCATTGATAACCTTGAAATTCAGGTCTCCGGCTGCTCGCAACTGTTTTTGAAAGGCAATGCCTTTATCCACCTGTTTATCCACATCAATTCCTATGAAGACCACGTTCTTGTCACTGTTTTGGGCATTTGCCTTTGAAATCAGGGGAATCTCCTTTTGACAGGAGCCGCACCAGGAAGCAAAAAAGTCAAGAACATAGAGGGTGTTCTTCTCAAGCCCCAGATGTGACACCATATTCTGATTCAGACTCTCTCCCTCTTCGTAAGCCATAAGTGCTGGAACCAGGAAGATTATAAACAGCAGTTTTCTCATATCGTTTTCCTTTGTCTTGTCAGAAAGTGTAACATTGATATATGAAGAGATTATGAAGAAGTGATAAGGATTGAAAGAAGATGTTACAAATCTGCTCAATGATTGCACAAATATTCCACATATCTTAGGCTACTATACAATTATCATCAAATGTTATCAAAAGTTATTATCTTTGGTTACAATAGGTGGTATTCTTATTAGTAATTCTTATAAGATCAACAATTTTCCATAAAGGACGGAGTATGTCAAAGAAGTTAAAAGTAGCATCACTGATTTTAGGTGCCTCATTGATGGTTGGTTTGGGAGCAACTTCGGCGTTTGCAGCGGCTAAATGCGGTGCAGGTAAATGTGGCGGTGAAAAGAAAACAGAACAAGCAGGCAAATGCGGTGCTGGCAAATGCGGTGGTGAAAAGAAGGCTGAAAAAGCTGAAAAATGTGGTGCTGGTAAATGCGGCGGTGAAAAGAAAGCTGATAAAAAAGCCGGAAAATGTGGTGCTGGCAAGTGTGGTGGTCAGTAAGTCACACGGTTTGAATATTATTGATGTGTGCAATTCGGGGCTTGTCCCCGGCACATGAGTTGATAAGATACAAACAGGCTTTACCCACTTTCTAATATCAGGTAGGATGGTGAGTAAAGTTTGATTTAGTCTTATTGGTGCTTTCGTATTATCAGGGAGTATATTGATATCAAAGGAGGGGATGAGATGAAGATTCACGAACTGCATGAGAAAACGCGGATTTTGCTCGAGAAATGCGAAGATACGGCCCTGCTACTGCTTAGAGTTATCCTTGCGTATACCTTTTACGGTCCTGCCATGACTAAATTGTCAGACCTGGAGGCTACGGCGGCTTATTTTCAGTATTTAGGGATCCCATTGCCACTGCTAAATGCGTATTTGGCAGCGGGGACGGAATTTTTAGGAGCGGTTTTATTGACGCTTGGCTTGATGACACGCCTGATCTCTCTCCCTCTGTTGGGAGTACTTGTTGTCGCCATTGTGACGGTGCACGGAGCAAATGGCTTCCATGTGATCATGCCAGGGGACGCTTATGCCTGGGATCACCCTTATATCAACGGACAAGAGGTGCCTTATACCGTTGTCGTCTTACAAAATGGATATGAGATGGTATTGTATTATATGGCCATGTTGATGGTACTTGTCTCCAAGGGAGCAGGGCGCTTGAGCCTGGACGCGCTATTGTTTAAAAAGGCCTAGGATATCAATCCTGATTGAGGATCAATAAGAACTTGCTTTTTCCATCCTGGCTGCTGACGGAGATCTTTCCACCCAGTTGTTGGGTTAAGATCGTCCTGGCAAGGTATAGACCAAGTCCCTTCCCGTTTTTTTCTATCTTGGTCGAGAAGTAGGGTTCAAAGATGAATCCTATGATCTCCTCGGAGATCCCTCCCGCATTATCTTCTATGAGAATATTGATCTTATTGTTCTGCATAAAGGAGCTGATCTGAATATAGGGCTCCTCAACATGATTACGAAGATGGGCTTCTTTGGCGTTGATGATGATGTTGGAGAGTACCTGGATCAACTGATTCTGCACATAGGTAATAGATTGAAGCTCATCAAGGTCGAGACGGATTGAGATCTGGGATTGTTCGACACTCTCCTGTACAAGATTGAGTGCTTCACAAATGGCGTCATTGGGGTTGGAACGTGTTGCCGGCAGATCGGATTTGAAAAATTCACTGAAGGTCGTGATCATATGTGAGAGGGTATCGGTATATTCTAGGATATTGTTCAGGGAGGAGGAGAGCTCTTCATCACTTAAGATACTAAGCTCTTTTTGGGTCTGTATGGTACTGACGATCGCATTGATGATACTCAGGGGTTGGCGCCATTGATGGGCTAACATACCGATGATCTCTTCCATGGCATCAAAACGGGAGTGTTGCAGGATCATACTGTCTTTTTCCTGAGATTGCAGGATGGTAGTGATTCTGGCAATCAGCTCTACCTGGTTGAGTGGTTTACGTACAAAATCTACGGCTCCGAGTTCAAAACTTTTTTTAAGGGTATCATCATCATCTGTCGCGGTGACCATGACGACCGGTATACGTTCATACTTAACATTGGAAAGGATAGCCTGGAGGGCATCTAAACCATCAATATCGGGCATCATGACATCCATAAGTATGATGTCGATCTCCTGCTTTTCCAGTACTTCATAGGCCGGGATCGCTCCGATTGCGGTATGGATATTGGTAAATCCCTCTTCTGATAATATGGCTTCCATGAGAAGGATATTCGTATTGTTATCATCAACTACAAGGATGTTTTTATCATGTATGGGGAGATAAGAAGCCATGTTTGTCCTCGGTTTAAGTTATAAATACTCTAACTACTATTATCCATTAGGAAAATTAAAGCTGAGTAAAATCGCCGTGTTAATTAACGATGTTTGTACATCGTACACTCCCCGGCATTGCTCGGGGGATTGTCTCTGAGGTATATCAGGTCCTCTTTCGTCTGCTCAAGTACGCGCTTTTGCTGTAAAAGGGGTAGCATCTTGGAGTTTTTGGTGGTCATATCCATCGTAAGGTCCATGACATAGGATTCGACCTCTTTGTCCAAGTCATCCAGTGCCATTTGAATATATTCAAGTGATTTCATCATTTCTCTTTTTTAAAACAGGGTTGGCTGAAGGGCCTTTAGTTTAAAGCTTTTACGGTGAATCGGGGAATAACCATGTTGTTTGATCGCATCAACATGGGCTTTTGTCCCGTATCCCTTATGTCCTTCAAACCCATATTCCGTATAGGTTTTGGCGAATTCTACCATCTCTCTGTCTCGAGTAACTTTAGCTAAAATGGATGCGGCAGAAACTTCAGGAATCTTTGTGTCTGCTTTGACCATTGTCCGTAGGTTTGCGACTCCAAAAGTCGAGTTTCCGTCAAAAAGGTACTCGTCGCTTTCTAGTCGGGTCTGTATCTCTTGTAAGCCCATACTAAGACACCGGGAGATACCCAGTTCATCGATCTGCTCAGCGGTGAAATTGACAATATGATAAGAGGCGTTCTCCTGGATAAGCGGAAAAAGGGCTTCCCGTTTTTTTTCACTGAGCTGTTTGGAGTCCATCAGGCCTGGTATCTCCTTGTGCAAGATCACTCCGGCCATCACCAAAGAACCCGCAATAGGACCCCGTCCCGCCTCATCAATCCCGCATAAACTCATTTCGTCACCTCAGTACAAAAGATTATTGGTAAAACTAGCCGTGGCGGTTTTTACGAAGTAAAAAAGTTTCTCAGTAAAACTAGCCATATGGCGGTCGCTTTGCGAAGTTTTACGTGTAATCCCGCATAAACTCATTGTGCTACCTGCGCATGCTGGATCTTGTATGCCTGCTGTTTGGCAATGAAAAACCCCAGAGTCTGCTGCACTTTTTGCAGGTGTTCACTCTGCAGTTTGGCTCCGTCAAGCCAGCTGCGCATCTCGCTAAGAGACCAGTCGGGGTAGTGCCCCTCATATTGTTGTGTCCATTGGGCAAGGGCATCTTCAGTAGGTTTGTTTTGGATACTAAGCTCTATGATATGAAGCATGTCATGGACCAGCATGGCAGCCGGATCATTTTGATGATCGGTGACAAATTTATCCCTGGAGGCCTGATCGATACTGGCGGAGGTGATCAGGGAGATCTCATATAGGTTAAGAAAGTGCATGAGGTCATTTGGTTCCAGCTCATAAGCCCGTTGCAGTTTTTCGGCAGCCTGTTCATACTCCTGTCTCTGCCAATAGAGAATACCCAGTTCGGTAAGTACGTAGGTATCGTCGGGGCCATCATGTAAGGAGTATTCATAATGTTCTATGGCTTGATCTGTAAGACCAAGTTGCTGTTCCGTATAGGCAAGAGAGGAGTATATATAGGCATTTTGCTCAAATTTCAAGGAGGTTTGAAAATGTTCTTTAGCTTCTTGCATCTGTCCTTTTTCGATATAGAGTTCACCCAGGAAATTATGGGCACGGGATGATTGCGGATTCATCTGCAGGGCTTTGTTTAATAAGGCCATGGCCTCTTCCGGCTGGTGTTGACGATCTTTGATCTTGGCCAGGAGGATCTGGGATGTTTCATCGTTCGGATCCAGATAGATGGCCTGCTGGATATTGTTCAGGGCTTCATCATAGGATTTGGCATCGATCTTGTCTTCTGCTCTCTGGATATAGTCATCAAAGCCTAGCGTTGACAGTTCTGTCGATAGAAATTCTTTTGGAAAGTGTTTGCTGCTTTCTTCTTGCCAGGTCATAAAGAGCGCGCAGAATTTCTTAGATTCGAGGGTCTGTGGATCAGAAGTGGGATAGATGGCTTTGATACGGGCAGAACATATTCCCTTGTTTTCAAGAAGTGTGAGCTCCATGGGATTGTCTTTGAGGTCTGTTTTCTGAGGGGGAAACATAAAGTGGACGATAGGTAGGGAAATAAGCAGAAAAAAAACGGACCATGCAGCCATCTTTTGGGCTTTATAGTTGTTTTTTACACGCTTGAGCCAGCTTTTGGACGGGAACTTGATCTTGACTTTTCCCGGTAGGATCAAGGCAATGCCTTCGAGTACTTCTTCTACCGGTTCGTTGAGTAACGAGAGCTGCACCAATAGAGGAGTGACCTGCTCTTTCATCTGAACCTTCATCCAGATAAAGGCCTCTTTGTTTGCATCATATCGATGAAAGAAGGAGATCTGCTTGATCTGCTGGTAAGGATGACGTTTGACTTGGGCATCGCTGGGCTTGTCTCTGAAAAGAAGCTCCTCATTGGTGAGGATAAGATGGGGACGGTCTTGATAGTTATATATTCTCATCAGAGGCCTTTTTAGAGGAGGATATCTTCGTTTTTATGGGCTTTTTAGTTCCAGTATATTATTATGTTTCAAATTACAAATAGCTTGCAGACGGGGGATTTCCCCTTTTGTAAGAGCGCCATTGCGCACTTAGGAAAAGATGTGACGGAAGCTTGCAAACAACTTCTTTTGGATAGAGATATCAATCCCGTTTCAAGTATAGAGTATGAGGTCAACGGTACGCTGCATACGCTTACCTTGGAATGGATAATTGAAGCTTATATGAAGACCCAGAAACGGGATCTGTTTATGGCACTTTTTACTAAAGCCGTTGAGGGAAGCGATCAGGAACTCGAAACCTTTTTTCAGCAGATGGGGCAGCTTGTTTTGATGAGTTCCCTCTCTGAAAAATCGATACAACTGTAATTAATACTAAGGAAAAAACATCAAAACAATAATTAAAACATTACTAATGATACTCCTCTTTGGACTTTTTAGCGGGTGTACCCAGCAGGTAAGTGAAGAGGAGCTTCGCGCGGCCCGCGAAGCGGTAAAGAACGGAGCGATGATCATTGATGTACGTTCCAAAAAAGAGTTTGACCGAGGTCATGTCAAGGGAGCGGTAAATATCCCCATCGATGTGCTTGACAAGATGTATAGAGGTATTCCAAAAAACAAGGAATTGGTGGTCTATTGTCGTACGGGAAGTCGAAGCATGGTAGCGGCACGACTGTTAAAAGAGCAGGGTTGGAAGACCTATAATGTGGTCAATCAGGAGCAGTGGGAGCAGGAGTTGCCCCCTAAGTCTTCAGTTCAATAGGCTTAATACCTGTAATCTGTTAGTAGCCTCATATAGTTTGCCCTCTCATAAGCACTTGGATTGGAGGTATGATGCAAAGAGATGCTCCCTTTCATCTGTTCGATTGATACATACTCTTTTTCTTCCATCCATTGTACCAGGTCGTCCAACACGGTTTGGATATGCCCTGCCCCATGTTTTAGGATAGCACTGACCATCTGAACCGCATCCGCACCGCTCATCATCGCTTTGAGGATATCTTCGTGGGTTCCTACTCCCGTTGATGCACATAAAGAAGCATTGAGTTTGTTATATAAAATCGCACTCCAACGAAGGGTCTCGCTTAAATCTTTGGAATTCGTCGGATTAATCGTATGCAAGGCGTTCAGGTTTTCAAGATCAATATCGACATGCACAGGACGATCAAACAGCACCAGCCCCTTTGCTCCGGTATCGACCAATTGCTTTGCCATTTGTGCCGGGGCTGAAAAGAATGCATTCATCTTGACACCGACAGGAATGGAGACTTGTTGTGTCACCGCCTGAAGTGCATCAATATAAAGCTTCTCCACATCCCTTGCATCGGTATTAATATCAGTCGGTATATACGTAATATTAAGCTCTAATGCATCCACACCGGCATCTTCCAGTTTTTTCGCATAGTTTTCCCAGCCGCCTTTTGAGACA